>JAFSQZ010000241.1 GCA_017446355.1 Neisseriaceae bacterium | reverse complement strand
TACTTTATGCCCATCAAATCGTTGCCAACACTGGCGCAACACAAAAACTGGCACGCGAAAATCTACACAGCCAAATCGCCAATATGTTCCAACTAAATCACACGCTTTCTTTATCGGTTGCCTTAAATATGGTGTCCAGTAGCGAAGAATACGCAGCCATTATGGACGAAATGGCAAACGTGATTGATGCCAAAAACGATGTGGAACAACAATGGTTAGCATTACCCGTTGTCGTAGTGGTTGGCAGCAATCAACCCTGTCAACTGAATAACGAAACACCCATCGCTGCCTTAAATAAAGTTTTTGCGCAATACGAACATTTAAACGTCTTATCATCAACCACATGGGCAAAATATTTACTCACCAGCGAAGACTTTACCCATATTAAAGCCGAACAATGGTTCAACGCCAAAAAAGACATTGCCACCGCCACACAATTTTTAGAAAACTTGCCTAACCAAGCATTGCAACTTACCAAAACACAATCAGTCAACATTTTATACGCGATAGGTTTCGCGCCAAAAAATGTTCAGGCAGCACTCGCACAAAACCTGCGTCAAGCAGCAATGTCTTTAATGAAAGTATGGCAAGACGCACTCAATCAAGATGGCGTTACCCTGTTTGCCAATCCACTTGCACCCAACAACCCTATTCTTGCACTTACCCAAGCTGACACCATTCGTACCCAAATGGCATTAGACGTATTTTCTGCCAACGCCATTCGCAACATTCGTTTACAAAGTCCGCGTGTCGGCGTGATTATTGCCGCGCAAGAAGGAGGCAATATATTATTCGGATTTGACAACGCCGAACCCACTTACGATTTACCCACACAAGTCTTCACGTGGCATTTATCGCCACGCGACAACATCGCCAGTATTCAACAAAACTTTATTGATTTAATGAGCGATTGCCAAGTAGAAAACATTTACGTGTTACACAACGCGCTGCCTGAAAACACCAGCTTACCCAGTTACCATAAAGCACATGAACAAGCAGGACACAATCCACTGTTTAGCAATTGTTAAACACCCCACAACAGCATTAAAATACCCTTAACTTTTTTACTCATTCTTAATTGAAAATCGTTTTTGGGGCGCATAAAATTCAAGCCCTTAAATTTTGTCAAAACCCATATGGAGAACACATTATGGCTCAAATTAAAATTCCAGCTGTCTACTATCGTGGTGGCACATCAAAAGGCATTATTTTCAAACGCACCGACTTACCAGAAGCCGCACAAGTAGCAGGTAAAGTACGCGACCAAATTTTATTACGTGTACTCGGTAGCCCAGACCCATACAAACAACAAATTGACGGTTTAGGCAATGCCAGCTCATCAACCAGTAAAGCCCTGATTTTAGACAAATCCACCCAACCCAACCATGACGTGGACTACTTATTTGGTCAAGTATCCATTGACAAACCATTCGTAGATTGGAGTGGCAACTGTGGCAATATGACCGCTGCTGTAGGTGCTTTTGCCGTATCACAAGGTTTAATAGACGCAGACAAAATCCCAGAAAACGGCATCTGTACCGTACGCATTTGGCAAGCCAACATCAAAAAAACCATCATCGCCCACGTTCCCATCACCAATGGTCAAGTACAAGAAACAGGTGATTTTGAATTAGACGGTGTAACGTTCCCAGCAGCCGAAGTGGTTATTGAATTTTTGGACCCAGCTGACGGCGAAGGTTCAATGTTCCCAACTGGCAATGTCGTTGACGAATTAGACGTACCTGGCATTGGTAAACTCCAAGCCACCTTAATCAACGCAGGCATTCCCACCGTATTTGTCAATGCTGCCGACATTGGTTACACAGGCACAGAATTACAAGCCGACATCAACAGTGATCCTGAAAAACTCGCTTTCTTTGAAAAAATCCGCTCATACGGCGCATTAAAAATGGGCTTAATTGCCAATTTAGAAGAAGCACAAACACGCCAACACACCCCAAAAGTAGCCTTTGTTGCCCCACCAAAAACCTACACCGCATCTAGTGGCAAAACTGTGGAACAAGAAAACATTGACTTATTGGTACGCGCATTATCAATGGGCAAACTCCACCACGCAATGATGGGTACAGCATCTGTTGCCATTGCCACCGCAGCAGCTGTTCCCAACACATTGGTCAACATCGCAGCAGGTGGTGGCGAACGTGATGCCGTACGTTTCGGACACCCATCAGGCACCTTACGCGTAGGCGCAGCAGCCGAATTAAACGAACAAGGTCAATGGACAGCGAAAAAAGCCGTAATGAGTCGCAGCGCACGCATCATTATGGAAGGCTGGGTACGTGTACCAGAAGAATACGCTAAATAATTAAATACCCAAAACGCTGCCTGAAAACTTGCGCACCTTTTCAGGCAGCGTTTTATTCAACACCATTTTCAAAACCATTAAGCCACTGTAAACCCAAAACCTTTGCGAAGTTTCAAACCAATAACAAAATCATCATTAACACTTTGTAAAAAATCCTTATAAAACCACACGATAAAATATTTTATTTCTCTTCGTAAAACAGAGCGCAACGTGTTTTAAAGACTGTTTAAACAGCCTTAATCAACAAACAACTTTCAGGCTGCCTGAAACTTTCTGTATAAATTATTTTGTTGATTGAATGCAATTGGTTAAAATACACCCTTAATTGAGTAAAAACACCTGAAAAAGGAAGCAATAATGACCACTTTTGCCGATTATTTGCACAAGCAAAGTACAGAATTTTCTTTGGATAATCAATTGATTGAAACCGTAAGAACCATTGTTAATGCTTGTATTACCATCAATTCACAAGTACGTTTAGGTGCATTATCTGGTGTATTGGGTGAAGCAGGCACAGGCAATGTGCAAGGCGAAGCACAAAAAAAATTAGATGTCATTGCCAATCAAATCTTGATTGACGCATTAAAAAACTGTCCAGCCGTAGCAGGTTTAGCCAGTGAAGAAGAAGATGATTTTGTGTCCACCAACGAACAAGGACAATATTTGGTTTTATTTGACCCACTTGACGGTTCTTCCAATATTGATGTCAATTTATCCATCGGCACGATTTTCTCCATTCTAAAAAAACCTTCAGGCAGCCTGAACACAGCAAGTTTCTTACAAAAAGGCAGCGAACAAGTCGGCGCAGGTTACGTATTATACGGTCCACAAACTTTATTGGTTTTAACGCTTAAACACGGCGTTGCCATCTTCACACTCAATGCACAATCTGAATTTATTTTAAGCAAACTCAATCCCACAGTAAGCGAACAAACCGCAGAATTCGCCATCAATATGTCCAACCAACGTCATTGGGAAGCCCCAGTACAACGCTACATCAGCGAACTTTTAGCAGGCAAAGACGGCGTACGTGGCAAAAACTACAATATGCGTTGGGTAGCCAGTATGGTAGCGGAAGTGCATCGCATCTTAATGCGCGGTGGCGTATTTTTATACCCCAAAGACAATCGCGATCCTTCTCGTGCAGGAAAACTACGTTTAATGTACGAAGCCAATCCATTAAGTTTGGTTTTAGAACAAGCAGGTGCAGCGTCCAGTAACGCGCATCAACGTATGTTAGACATCGTCCCCGAAGGCTTACATCAACGCGTTGCCGTTATTTTAGGTTCTCGCGAAGAAGTAGACTATGTAACCCAGTTGCATCAATAATATTCAAATATTCAGGCTGCCTGAACATACAGACAGCCATCAATCAAAACATTAAAATCTCATTCAGTAAGGAGATGAATATGGAAAAAATCTGGTTAAAAAGCTACGAAGAAGGCATTCCTGAATTCATTGATGTAACACGTTATCAATCCATTATAGACGTGTTTCAAAAAAGCGTTGCGCAATACGGTGAACGCGTTGCCTTTCACAATATGGGCAAAGATTTAACCTACAACGAAGTTGCACGTTTATCCAAACAATTTGCCTCATATTTACAAAACGTATTAAAACTGACACGCGGTGAACGCATCGCCATTATGATGCCCAATATATTGCAATACCCCATTGCCTTACTTGGTGCATTACAAGCAGGTTTAGTGGTCGTCAACACCAACCCACTTTACACGCCACGCGAATTGGAACATCAACTCAACGACAGCGGTGCAACAGCCATAGTAGTATTAGAAAACTTTGCCAACACCCTAGAATTAGTGTTAGCCAAAACCCAAATCAAACACGTCATCGTTGCCAACATTGGTGAAATGTTTGGCGTTATTAAAGGCAACATTATGAACTTTGTTTTACGCAAAGTAAAAAAAATGGTGCCAAACTACAAACTTTCAGGCAGCGTAAGTTTCAAATCAGCTCTGTCGCAAGGCGCAGCACACGAATTCACCCCCATTGAATTAAGTCGTGAAGATTTAGCATTCTTACAATACACAGGTGGCACAACAGGCATTGCCAAAGGCGCAATGCTCACGCACGGCAACATCTGCGCCAATATGATGCAAGCCTACGTATGGATAAAACGCTGCCTGAAAGACGGTGAAGAAGTTGTCATCACAGCCCTACCCCTTTATCACATTTTCGCGCTCACCGTAAACCTATTCATTTTTATGCAAATCGGTGCCACCAGTATTTTAATCACCAACCCACGTGATTTAAATGGCTTCATCGCCGAACTCAAAAAACAACCTTACACGGTTTTCATCGGCATCAACACCCTATTTAACGGCTTACTCAACAAACCAGAATTCACACAACTGGACTTCTCCAAACTCAAACTCACCGCCAGTGGTGGTATGGCAACACAACAAGCCGTTGCCGAACGCTGGGTAAAAGTAACAGGCACGCCCATCATAGAAGCCTACGGTTTAACCGAAGCCAGTCCTGGTGTTTGCGCCAACCCATTAAGTTTAGACACTTATTCAGGCTGCATCGGTTTACCCATTTCCAGCACCGAAATACAACTGCGCGATGGACAAGGCAAAGAAGTCGGCATTGGAGAAGCAGGCGAATTATGGGTACGCGGACCACAAGTAATGCGTGGCTACTGGAATCACCCAGAAGAAACCGCCAAAGTCATAGACCAAGACGGCTGGTTAGAAACAGGCGATATTGCCGTAATGGACGAAAAAGGCTGGCTAAAAATAGTAGACCGCAAAAAAGACTTAATTCTCGTTTCAGGTTTCAACGTATACCCCAATGAAATTGAAGACGTTGTTGCGCATCATGAAAAAGTACAAGAAGTTGCTTGTGTCGGCGTAAAAAGCGAAAAAACAGGCGAAGCCCTCAAATTATTTGTGGCCAAAAAAGACCCAACGCTCACTGCCGAAGAACTCATCGCCTACTGTCGCACCAAACTCACCGCTTACAAAGTGCCACGCGACATAGAATTTCGCGATGAACTGCCTAAATCCAACGTTGGCAAAATCCTGCGCCGAGAATTACGCGATGAAGCACAAAATCGCCAAATCAATCAAACAGCCTAAACAAGTTTCAGGCAGCCTGAAAACTTTGTTTGACAAAGTCAAAACAAAGTTTCTGCGAGCGAAGCGAAGCTAAAACAAAGTTTTGATGAAATCAAAACAAGTTTCTGCGAGTGAAGTAACGCTAAAACATTTTCTTTTTATTTATAAGGATAATTTATGATTAACCCAATTGTTGCTCTTTCTCCTTTGGACGGACGTTATGCCAAATCTGCTGAAGATTTGCGTCCTATTTTTTCAGAATACGGTTTAATGAAAGCACGCGTACGCGTGGAATGTGAATGGCTCAAAGCCTTATCAGCAGAACCCAAAATTCAAGAAGTACCTGCATTTTCCGAAAACACCATTGCTTTGATTGATGAAGTCATTGCCAACTTTTCATTGGAAGACGCGCAAAAAGTGAAAAACTTTGAAGCCACCACCAATCACGACGTAAAAGCCATTGAATACTTCTTAAAAGAACGTTTTCAAAACAACACCGAAATTCAAAAAGTCAATGAATTCATACATTTCGCTTGCACTTCCGAAGACATCAACAACTTATCACACGCTTTGATGTTGCGCGAAGCCAAAGAAAACGTTTTATTGCCCAAACTCAATGAAGTTTGCGAAAAATTAAGCCAATTGGCACACGAATTAGCCGAAATACCAATGATGTCGCGTACACACGGACAACCTGCAACACCAACCACTTTAGGCAAAGAAATCGCTAACGTGCTATACCGTTTGCAACGCCAAATCAAACAACTTCAAGCACAAGAATTTTTGGGAAAAATCAATGGCGCAGTAGGCAACTACAACGCACATATGGTGGCTTATCCTGATATGGATTGGGAGCAACATTGCCGAAAATTTATAGAACAATCACTGGGTTTAACATTCAATCCTTACACCATTCAAATTGAACCCCATGATTATATGGCAGAATTTTTCCAAACCATCAGCCGCATCAACACCATTTTGATTGATTTTAACCGCGATGTTTGGGGCTACATTTCTTTGGGTTACTTCAAACAAAAAGTCAAAGCTGGTGAAGTCGGCAGCTCAACGATGCCACACAAAGTTAACCCCATTGATTTTGAAAATTCCGAAGGTAATCTTGGTATGGCAAACGCTGTATTAGGCTTTTTATCAGAAAAATTACCCGTATCACGTTGGCAACGCGACTTAACCGACAGTACCGTATTGCGCAATATGGGCGTAGGCGTGGGGTACACTATTTTAGGTTTGGTGGCACATTTGCGTGGTTTAAATAAATTAGAAGTCAATCCAAGTGCATTAGCAGCCGATTTAAATGCCACTTGGGAATTGTTGGCAGAACCTATTCAAACCGTTATGCGCCGTTATGCTGTACCAAAAGCTTATGAGCAATTAAAAGACTTAACGCGAGGCAAAGACGGCATCACTCCAGAACGCTTAAAAGTGTTTATCCAACAATTAGCCATTCCAGACGCTGCGAAAACCGAATTATTGGCACTAACACCAGAGCGTTATATTGGTAAAGCCATTGAATTGGCTAAACGTATTTAAGCATTTAACATTAAACTTAAAGCTGCCTGAAAGCTTGAATTGACTTTCAGGCAGCTTTAAATATAAAAGCAAAATAAACGTGTTCACAACTTATTGAACACACCCTTAAATTTCACTTAAAACCTTTGTAACACTTACTCTTAACACTCGTAATAAATAACGAATTTTGTAAAAGTTTTAAAGCACCACTACATCATTAGGTAACTCATTATCAAAATCTTCATTGGTACGCGGATACTCACTTTGCAAGATAGCATCAATACGATTTAAACCTTGAGTTAAACCGTTCAAATACTGCTCATTGTGAAACAACTGCTGCATTTCATCACAAATTTGTTGCCACGTTTCATTAGGGATTGTTTGTGCAATGCCGCGATCCACAATAATTTCCACTGCGTGATCCGCAAAATCAATATACACCAACACCCCACAATTTTGTTCCGTATCCCAAATCCCTAAATTACAAAACCATTGATAAGCACGCTCACGAGGCGTAACCGCGTTAATAATCGCAGCCAAAGGAAAATTGGATTCAATCACAAAACGAATTTGCCCTAAATGTTTTTGTTCAGATGCACCAATATAACGACTAATACTTTCCAAAGCAGGTGTTGGAAAATAACGTTGCACACGAAAACGCGGGTGTAAAAGATGTTGCCATAAACGTTTCAAAGTCTTCATTACCAACCTCCTGATGCACCACCGCCACCGAAGCCACCGCCTCCGCCGCCAAAACCACCGCCGAAGCCGCCACCTCCGAAACCTCCGCCGCCAAAATCATCAAAACCACCACCGCTCCAACGACCAGAACGACCATTAGAAACAAACGCGTCCGATGCAGAAATACTACTGAATACAACACCAACAAGCGATGCAATAATGGATAAAACAAAACCCAAAGACAAAACCAAAAAAGCAAGGGCATACAGCGTACCCGCTGCTGTCGCAAAGCCTATTTTATCGCCGAATAAATGACGAAATAATGGCGTAATCACCGCACCTGCAACCACCACAAAAAACAGTGCGCCAAACAAATCAGGAGAATCGGTATCCAAAACCTGTTTTTCAGGCAGCTTTTCACCTGCAATCAATTTTTCAATTTGATCCACACTGGCAATAATGGCTTGGTCGGTTTGCCCTGCCTGCATTCTTGGGCGCAACACGTCGTCCAAAATGCGTTTGGCATACACATCAGGAATTGCCCCTTCCAAACCACGTCCAACTGCTAAAAACGTTTTTCGTTCATCACGCACCAATAACAACAACACGCCATCGCTGTATTGAGCGCGACCAATTTGCCATTGTTCCGCCACACGCATTGAATATTCAAAAGGTGTTTCAGGTTCAATACGTGGCACAGTCAGCACCACAATTTGACTGCCTTTTTCTTGGCTATATTGCAACAAATGTTTTTCCAATTCTTGTCTTGCCGAGCCAGACAGCATTTGTGCAGTATCCATTACAGGCGAAGTCAAGGTAGGTACAGGCGTTAATTCTTCGGCAAAAACCCAATGAAAACTAAATAAAAGCACAAAGAATAATGCTATTTTGGATAAGATTTTTGTCATCACAATTGTTTCATCACGTTATCAAAATCAGTCCATATAATATTCAGGCTGCCTGAAAAAAGCAGCCTGAATATCGGTGTCATCAAAATTCCACTTTTGGCGCACTAGAAATCGCTTTCTCATTTTCCACAGTAAATTGTGGACGCTCTTTTAAGCTAAACACCATAGCTGTTAGATTATTAGGAAATTGGCGCACCGTAGTGTTATAAGTTTGCACGGCTTTAATATAATCGTTACGTGCTTTGGAAACACGATTTTCCGTACCTTCTAATTGCGCTTGTAAATCGCGGAAATTTTGGTCGGCTTTAAGTTGTGGGTAATTTTCAGTAACCACCAACAAACGTGATAACGCGCTACTTAATTCGCCTTGTGCTTCAGAGAATTGTTTCAATTTTTCAGGATTATTGGCATCTTCTGCCGTCATCTGAATACTGCCCACTTTACTACGCGCATTGGTTACTTCTGTTAAAACACTTTCTTCGTGCGTAGCATAACCTTTTACCGTATTCACCAAATTAGGAATTAAATCTGCGCGGCGTTGATATTGACTGAGCACTTCCGCCCAAGCAGCATTTGCCGCTTCATCTTGCGCTTGCATCGTATTATAACCGCAGCCTGATAAAGAAAGCGTTGCGGTAAACACCGCGAAAATGGCTAACCATTTTTTAAACATAATATACATCCTTATAAAATACAGTGTTAATAAACATAAAAAAACGGCGCTATTGTAATGTATTTTGTGTTTATTGTTAGCAAAATAAACCGTATTGAAATGTAAAATTTCAGGCAGGCTCAATTAAAGTTTCACCTAAAAATACGTTTAACACCCTTTAATTAAAAAAGCGCAAATCAACATTCGCGCTTAAATAGATTTATTGGGCACTTAAAGCCGCCTTAACCACTTTATTGACTACACCCATATCTGCTTGACCAGCCAACTTGGTTTTCAACAACCCCATCACTTTTCCCATATCCGCCATAGATGCTGCGCCTGTTTCAGCGATAACTTGTTGCACTATTTTAGCAATTTCATCATCAGACAACATTTCAGGCAAATATTGTTGCAACACATCAATTTCAGCATTTTCTTTTTCAGCCAAATCCAAACGATTAGCTTCGCTATAAATACGCGCACTGTCTTTGCGTTGCTTAATCATTTTGGTCAAAATCGCCTGAACTTTGGCATCATCAGCTTCTTGACGCTCGTCCACTTCAAACTGTTTAATCGCCGCATTCACCAGACGAATCGTAGACAAACGCACGCTATCTTTTGCACGCATAGCGGCTTTCATATCTTCATTTAATTGATTTTTCAAACTCATTTCTCTTTCTCCAAATAATTAAAGACACCGCAAAATCAACATTTGCAGTGTCTTGATAACCATTTTTCAGGCAGCCTGAAAAGCTGCACAACAATGATTAGTACATTCTTTTAGGCAATTGTTGACTGCGCAAACGTTTTTGCAAACGTTTCACTGCTGCTGCTTTTTTGCGTTTACGTTCAGTAGTTGGTTTTTCATAAGCTTCACGCGCACGCAATTCAGTTAAAAGACCTGTTTTTTCAACGGCACGTTTAAAGCGACGCATAGCAACTTCAAATGGTTCATTTTCTTTTACACGAATATTTGGCATTTTAAATCCTTAAAATTTAATTAGTTATGCTAAATAATAAGCTAAATAACAATATTAAAAACAATATAAATATAACAATAAAAAAACTTGGGCATTTTTCTAAATGGAAAACACCAAAACCAGTGATACAAAATCACCTCCCAACATATTCAGGCAGCCTGAAATAATTAATCTCTATTTTGCTAACGAAACGGCGGATTATAGTGAAATTATTTGTGTTTTGTCAAACGCTTATTTTGCGTTACAATACGCACTTTTGTTTTCATTACTTGTCTTCACTTCAAAGGAAACCAAAATGAGCCAAACGAAAACCCCTATTCAAATTGACGCAAAAGACCTACCTTTGCGCTGTCAAGGAGCACAAACACAAGGTTGGAATGGACACCCAAGTGTTGGTCTAGCTATTCAAGCCAACGGCACAGCCACCTGCCCTTATTGCGGCACGGTTTACCAAGTTAATGGAAAAATTCAATCACACCACTAAACATCAAATATGAATGCCCCACGTGTTTGTCCCATTGAACGCCCTAAATTAGTTCTGCCTAATCAAGCAGATAAATTGCTGTTGCACTCTTGCTGTGCGCCGTGCAGCGGTGAAATTATGGAAGCTTTGTTGGCAAGTGAAATTGATTACACAGTTTATTTTTACAATCCCAATATTCACCCTTTAAAAGAATACGAAATCCGTAAAAATGAAAACATCAAATTCGCCGAACAACACGGTGTACCTTTTATTGATGCGGATTACGATGTGGATAATTGGTTTGAACGCGCCAAAGGTATGGAATTTGAGCCCGAGCGTGGCATTCGTTGCACAATGTGTTTTGATATGCGTCTTGAACGTACCGCGCTTTATGCACACGAAAATGGTTTTCGTGTCTTTGCTACCAGTTTAGGCATCTCACGCTGGAAAGATATGAAACAAGTCAATGGTTGTGGTGAACGCGCTGCTGCGCGCTATCCTGATGTAACGTATTGGGATTACAACTGGCGAAAAGGCGGTGGTTCAGCACGTATGATTGAAATCAGCAAACGAGAACATTTTTATCAACAAGAATATTGTGGTTGTGCCTATTCTTTGCGTGATTCCAATCACCATCGCAAAAGTCAAGGACGCGCCCCCATTAAGTTGGGTGAAAAATATTATGGTGATGAAAAATAAAATAAACCCATTCGCTAAATACACGGTTTGTTAGATACACGGTTTGTTATGTCTGTCCCAGTTTGCGACACGTTCTCAAATTAAATTCAATCATTTTTAGTAAACAATCATTTTCTTATCTCTTTTCTCGCCTTGTTTCATTTAGAGAATTACTCCTAAAACGTTCACCTACCCTGCCTGAAAACAAATAATCAAAACAAAACCGACAAGCGTTTTACTTGTCGGTTTAATGGTTTCAGGCTGCCTGAAAAGTTACCACAAAGGTAATTGCATAAATATTGAAATCACAATAGCATTCACCAAATCAATAAAGAACGCGCCAACCAAAGGCACGACAATAAATGCCATATGGCTCATACCGTGATGAGCGGTTACCGTTTGCATATTGGCAATAGCAGTGGGCGTTGCACCCAAGCCAAAACCACAATGACCTGCGGACAACACAGCAGCATCGTAATCTTTACCACAAAAACGGAAGGTAACGAACACAGCAAAAGCTATCATCATCACTACTTGCAAGAACAAAATCACAGTCATTGGCAAAGCAATAGCAGCTAATTGCGATAAATTAAGCGTCATCAAAGTGAACGCCAAAAATAAGGATAAACTTACATTGCCCAATACCGAAATTTCACGGTCAAAAACTTTATGAATGCCACTGAAATTCAAGCCATTGCGTAAAATAGTACCTGTTAATAAGCAATAAACAAAAGTAGGGAGTGTGGTTTTGAGTTCAAACGAATTGACCCACGATGCCAACTGGGTGCCGACAAATAAACAGGTTGCAATCAAAGCCAAAGATTCAACGAAAGTAATTGAAGTAATACGGCGTTCGCGTTCAGGGTCTTCAAACACTGTTTCGTCTTCTTTAATTTGAGGTTGTGTCTGTTTTAAGTTATGTTTTTTGATTAAGTACGTCGCCACAGGACCACCAATAATACCCCCCATAACCAAACCGAAAGTAGCGGCAGCCATTGCAGCTTCGTTTGCGGCGGAAAAATTATATGGAGCTTTCAGAAAAGTATCCGCCCAAGCTGCGCCTGTTCCGTGTCCACCGCTCATTGTAATTGAACCACCCAGTAACCCTAATGCTGGATTTTGTCCCATTACTACTGCCGCACCAACAGCAACAATATTTTGTAAAAACAATAAAATGCTCACAATGACCAAAAAACCCACCAATACTTTACCGCCTTTTTTGAATGAAGAAAAATCGGCACTCAAACCAATGCTGGAATAAAATGCTAACAATAAAGGTTCTTTCATTGAACCGTCAAAACCAAATGAAATATTGCCAAATTTATTCAAACAAAACAAAATAATAGCAACAATAATACCACCTACCACAGGTTCGGGAATATTGTAATAACTCAAAGACTTGCTTTTGGAAATAACAATTCTACCCAATAATAAAACGCCAACTAAACACAATAGCGTGGCGTAAAAATTTAATGAAAAATTCATCATTTATCCTACAAATGCTAACTACTAAAACTTGCATTATAATGAAATCCAAAATGATGATAAATAGCTGTAATACATATAAGTTTTTTCTAATGTAATAAAGTTTCAGGCTGCCTGAAAAATGAAAAATCATAAAAGACCATAAAAAACCATTATGACCCAAATGCACCATTTTCCCAATAACACAGAACTTGCCAAACATTTAACGCAAGCCATTGTTAGTAATATCAACGAATTATTGCGCAAGCAAAATAGGGTTACCCTTGCCGTCAGTGGTGGCAAATCACCGATTGAGTTATTTCAAACACTCAATCAACAATCATTGGATTGGACACGTGTACACATTACGTTGGTAGATGAACGCGTTGTACCCACTTATCACGAAGCCAGTAACACACGTTTGGTACGTGAATATTTGTTACAAAATCAGGCAGCATCAGCACAGTTTATTCCGTTAATTAACGATAATGCCGATGAAAGCTACCTGAAAAACAGTACGCAAGTATTGGCATTTGCTCGTCAACATTTTTGTCCAGCAGATATTGTGGTATTGGGTATGGGCGAAGATGGGCATACCGCCAGTTTATTTCCAATGATGTCCGAATTATCAAACGCATCGCTTACGCTATTGTACACGCGTCCACAAAATGCACCGTATGAACGAATCAGTATGAGTTTTGCTGCAATAAAACAAGCCAAATGGCTTTATTTATCCATCGCAGGCGAAAAAAAACACGCAACTTTTCAAAAAGCCTGTGAAAAACCAGATTTAAGTTTACCTATTAGTTATTTATTGCACGATAAAAACATTAACTTAAATGTTTATTATCATCAATAAAAATATTCAGGCTGCCTGTATACAATAAGCTATTAAAAACTGATTTAAAACAAAATAAAACGAAATAATCCCCTTTTCAGGCAGCCTTGTCGTACAATACGGTTTGTTTTGCTTTATTCTTAACGAAGGGAATATAATGGATTGCGATATTCTGATTATTGGCGGTGGTCCCGCAGGTTTAGCTTTTGCACGCTATTTCAAAGACAGCAATTTACGCGTTGTGGTGTTAGAAAAATCACCATTAGAAACCCTACAAAACCCTCCTTACGATGGACGAGAAATTGCACTCACACATCGTTCACGTGAAATTATGCAAAATCTTGGTATGTGGCAACGCGTACCAGAAAATGAAATCTATCGTTTACGCGATGCCAAAGTATTTAATGGCACATCTGACTATACTTTACACTTTCCACAACCTTCCAAAGCACGTGGTGGCGCAACCGACCGCTTGGGCAATTTAATTTCCAACCATAATATTCGTCGCGCAGCTTATGAAGAAGCTGCCCAATGTGATAACGTAGAAATTCGTTGTGGTGTCGGCGTTAAACTCGCCGAAAGCAACCAACAAGAAGCAAAAGTTACACTTGAAAATGGCGAAGTTTTAACCGCACGTTTACTGATTTGCGCAGACAGTCGTTTATCGCAAACACGCCGTCAATTAGGTATTTCCGCCGATATGCACGATTTCGGACGCACTGTTTTCGTTTTCCGCACACGCCATGAAATTTCCAATCAACACACCGCTTGCGAATGTTTCTTCTATGGTCGCACACTCGCGCTTTTGCCTTTGGAAGAACATATGACAAACTGCGTCATCACCATCACCAACACCAAAGCACACGAAATCTCGGATTTAAATCCAGAAATGCTTGCCAAAGAAGCCGAAAAAATGCTCAATGGTCGCTTGGGAAAAATGGAAGTCGTTAGTTCTGTTCACAGCTATCCTTTAATCGGCGTACACGCAAAACGTTTCTACGGCGTACGTTGCGCACTGATTGGCGATGCTGCTGTGGGTATGCACCCTGTTACCGCACATGGCTACAATCTTGGTTTAGAAAGCATTGATATTTTAGCAAAACTCATTTTAAAAGCTGTGGCACAAGGCAAAGACATTGGCAATGAAGACTTGCTGGAAATGTACAGTTTCAAACACCAATTGCACACTCGTCCTTTGTATCACGGCACCAACGCAATGGTAACTTTCTTCACCACCGATGCTGCGCCTGTACGCTTATTACGCGATGCCACATTACGCATCAGTAACCATTTACCACCTTTGAAAGCACTTATTAGTCATCAATTAACGGGTTAATCCCATCAACACAAATAAACGCTGCCTGAAATATTTTAACGTTTTCAGGCAGCGGTTTTTAACAGATTATTCATAATACATTAAAATCAGTCATCATCATTTCAACAAAGAGTTATTTCAAATGTCTTACGCCTCTCTCCTTTATGCAACCATTTTCTGTGGCTTATTTTTAACCGCCCATACTAATGCGAAAGCACTACCCATTCAATTAACCGAAGAGTTACAAGTTCTCAAACAAACACAATTAGAACCCATTGTTCCTAAATTGTTGGCAATGGAACAACAAAATAAAAAACGCTATACATCATTAAAAAATGATATATCAAGTTGTCTTAATCCAGCGTTTCCTATGGATTACGAACTACACTGTAACTCCGTTAGAAACGCCACAATCAATATCATTTATGACCAAAACAAAATACCCCTTGATAAAAATACCAAAGAATCCATTCAAGAAATGGAGCAAAATGGCAATTACTTTATGCAAACCGATATGAAATTAAGTGCCATTTTAAAACATCGTATGGATTTATACGAACAATACATTGACCCTTGGGATACCTATGCACTCTCAATTCATTTGGAGAATAATCCAAATTTAGATTATATATTCAGAAATTTCCGCATACATTTGGGTTTAATGTACGCAAATAAATCCAACAATAGAAAAGAAGCAGTCTTTTCTCATTTGCAAGAAGGATGCAATATTTATACACAATTCAAACTTGGCAAACCACTATCACACTTTGATTTTCCTGCCGAATCTGATTGTATTGTATTAGGGCGTGATAAAACCTTTGGCAAAGAAACCACGCAAGCATATACAAAACTTAAATCAATGACAGAAAGCGAACGCAGACAATTGGTTCAACAAGAAAATCAAAAAGAACTTACCAAAAAATGTTTAGCCTTGCCTAATGACCCATATAAGCAATTTACGCTAAATGGAATTACAGATACTTGGGGGTCTAATTCTGTGTCTTACATGAAAAATCTGTGCCAAAGTGAGTGTAACCATAAAAATGGCAAAGCCTGTTTTCATATCGGAACGGTTTATGAACTTAAAGAAGATTTTTCTCCAGCGGAAAAATATTTAAACCAAGCCTGTGATTACGGTTTTGCCGATGCCTGTCATAGAATGGAAGCATTTTATTATTATGAAGAATACAATACCTATTATGGGAAAACGGGAACAGGAACATGCGTAACAACCAGTTCTGGCGGTATGTTTGGCGGATTTTTTAGCGACACAAAATGCCACGATAATTACGGAATTGTTACACAAAAAACAGGAACAAAAACAAAAATTCTAACCAGAGAACCCAATAAACAAAAGGCTTTACAATACCGTCAAAAAGCACTCAATCTATGGTTAAAAGATTGCAAAAATGGCAATAATGATGCTTGCGAAAAACATAGAAAATTGAAAGACGGTTCAAATTTAGGTAATCGTGGTGAGATTTCATAAGAAAGCGTGGCGTGAAATGCTTATTCCCAATGTATCCATACATTTCCACACCATTTAAACAAAGTAACAAGATGAAGAATCTTTTATTTAAACGAGAGATTCTTTTGTTCTATTAAGAAAGTAAATACAATGAAAAATAAAGCAGTATGTATTATGAGTGGCGGTATGGACAGTGCTGTTTGTGCGTTTATCGCTCAATCAATGGGATATGACATTATCGCGCTGCATTTTGATTACCAGCAACGAACAATGGATAAAGAAAAACAATGTTTTAATGCCTTATGTGATGATTTGCAAGTGGCACAAAAAATCATTATTGATGCTGATTTTATTGCACAAATTGGTGGTAATTCACTCACAGACACCACGCTAACCATACGAGAAAATGAATTAAACCACCAAGATATACCAAATACTTATGTACCTTATCGTAACGGCGTTTTTCTATCCATCGCCGCTGCTGTGGCGCAACGTTATCAAGCCAATGCCATTTTTATTGGTGTCGTGTATGAAGACAGTAGTGGTTATCCTGATTGTTCTCCTGATTTTATTGAAAAAATCAATGCTGCTGTCAACACAGGAACAGGCGAAGATTTAACAATACACGCGCCTTTGGTACATTTATCTAAACGTGAAATTGTCCAAAAAGCTTTGTTGTTAAATGTGCCACTAGAACATACTTGGAGTTGTTACCAAAATCAAGATAAACCTTGTGGTGTATGTGATAGTTGCTTATTGAGAGCGAAAGGGTTTGCATTGGCAAATACAGTTGACCCTATTGACTTATAGGTCTTTAATGAAACCCTTTATAATATTTCTCTTCGTTCATTATTCTAAAAATAAAACGAAGCATTTTCTTATGCACCACAATGAGTTAAGCTCTATTAGCATTTACTTAAACTGACAAGTTTCGCAAAGTTTCAGGCTGCCTGAAAGCTTTGCAAAACATTGCGCTTGTTAATCATCTAAATACGCATTTATTTTAATGTTTTCACCATCAACAATTTTTCGCAAACCATCATTTTATTCACATCACAACCACTCTGGTATTGATGGTTTGATGATACCAAAAGCTTCAGGGTAATCAATACCTGTTAAATACAAGCCATCAGGCATAAAAGTAGGTGGTGCAGTTAAGCGACTTTTTGCAGCGAATAAATCAGCAAATTCACCAACACTTAAACGATTACTGCCAACATAAACCAATGCGCCCACGATATTACGTATCATATGATGCAAAAAAGCATTGGCATAGAAATCCATTTTGATGAAAGATGGGCTGCCTGAAAAAGTAATTTGATACATTGTTTTGATGGGTGATTTGGCTTGGCATTGCGAAGCGCGGAAACTGGAAAAATCGTGTTCACCCAACAAAAGCGCGGCAGCTTGTTGCATTTTGTCAACGTCTAGAGCGTAATGCGTCCAGCCTGCACGACCATATAATAAAGGCGTGCGAACAGGTGAAGATTGTAATACATAGCGATAACGACGTGCGCAAGCATCAAAACGCGCGTGAAAATGCGCGTCCACTTCCTGCGCGTGCCACACAGCAATACTGTCTGGCAAATGTGCATTGACACCACGCACCCAAGCCGATAGCGGACGATGTACATCACTATCAAAATGGACAACTTGTGCTGTGGCATGCACGCCTGTGTCGGTACGCCCAGCAGTAATGGTGTTAATTTTTTCTCCAGCAATGATACTTAATGCATTTTCCAATGTTTCTTGTACGGTCATCACACCTTGCGCTTGTTTTTGCCAACCAAAAAATTGACTGCCATCATAAGACAAACTTAAAGCGTAACGCATAAATCAACCTTGATTTTTCCATTCGCGCAGGGCAACAAAAACCGCTTCTTCATCTACCAATGTGCTGCCTGAAAAATTTTCAGCCGCTTGATGAACAGAGAATTTATTGGTTCTTAAAAAAGGATTGATTTGACGTTCGCGTAAAAGCGTGGTGGGTAAAGATGGAATGCTTAATGTGTTAATGGCTGCCTGAATAAATTCATTTTGTGGTTCCACTTTTTTGGCAAAATGCAAGTTAGACTCTGTATATTCGTGAGCAGGATAAAATAAAGTGTTTTCAGGCAGCGTGTTAAAACGTTGTAAACTGGCAAATAACCATTCAGGACGTTGTGTGAATGCACGTCCACAACCCGCAGAAAATAAAGTATCACCACAAAACACGTTCAGGCAGCCTGAAATATTCAATAAATAACTTAAATGATGTTCTGTATGACCAGTGGTTTTCCAAACTTCAATCACATTATTTTGCCAAATAAAATGACCACCTTCACCAAGCACTTTATCTACTAACTCAATATTGCTCGCGCCATACACCACCACATCAGGAAAATGCTGCTTCAATTCTGCAATACCCGCAATATGATCTTGATGTTCGTGGGTAATCCAAATTTGTTGCAAATGAAGATTTTTTTCTTGCAGAACACGCAACACAGGCGCGGCATCAGCAGGGTCAACAACAACTGCGTTGTATTTACTTGCCACCAGCCAAATATAATTATCGGTTAAAGCAGGAATGGGCGTGATACTGGGCATAATAACTCTCGGTAAAAAAACTCAAACATCAGATGGTGTTAAAAGCTGCCTGAAACACAATGACAGAAAAACCATACAGAATCTTTGTAAAACAACACGTTTTTTAAACACTTCATTATGATAATGATTTCATCATTTAAAGTGCCATCAACACTTCTTGATGTATTTTATTGAAAAACCGTCCTTGTCGCACCATTTGCGCAGCATTTTGCCAGTCTTCTTGTATAAACAATTGATTTAAAGTCTGATTTAATTGATTTTGTTCGTGTTCAATCTCATCTTTTAACGCATTCAATTCCACTTGATTTTGTGTTGATTTCGCGTCCAAAAGACGTTCACGCCACGACATTTGTTGCATCAAAAATTCTGGTGCAAATTGCGTATGCTCGGGCGCATCAACGTCCAAACCACGTTGTGTCAACAAATAAGCCGCACGGTCAATCGGATTTTTCAAAATTTGATACGCTTGATTGATGGTCGCAGCCATCATCACACTTTGTTTCTGCTCAAATGCCGACTGCATCGCCGTTTTATCAGGGTGAAAACGCATAGCAAGTGCGTGATATTTTTTTTCAAGCATTTCACTATCAATGAAAAAGTTTTCAGGCAGCCCAAGTAAAGAAAAATAATTCAACGTCATTTTGTATACAATCATCAATAACAATAAAGCGTTTAGTGTAGTCTTTTCAGGCAGCTTAAACAAGAATACCTGCAACAAAAACGCATCAAAATCGTGTATTGTTATTATATTGCATTGGTGTATAATGAAACACACTTAAATAACACAAAATCAATCCGATATAAACAAATTGTTTATGGAGAAGAAAATGTCAGATACAGAAAACAAACCACAAACAAACAATACGTCAGGCGAAGTTGTTGAATTGTATCAAGGCGCGAAACGAATTCACCCAAAAAAGGCAACAGGTCGTTTCGCTAACTTACGTATTGCCGTGTTAATCATCACACAAGCAGTATTTTATTTACTGCCTTGGGTGTCGTACAACGGTCGTCAAGCCGTATGGTTTGATGCGCTAGGGCGACACTTTTACATCTTCGGCTTGGCATTAGAACCCGCTGATTTGCTGTATTTGACAGGTTTATTGATTATTTCCGCGTTTGGTTTGTTTTGGTGGACAACCATCGCAGGACGTTTATGGTGTGGTTACGCCTGTCCACAAACGGTTTACACAGAAATTATGTTATGGATTGACCACTTCGTTGAAGGTGATCGTAACCAACGTTTAAAACTAGAAAAAGAACCTTGGAATGCGCGTAAAATCCGCATTAAGACCATTAAATATATTTTGATTTTTATTGTGGCTGCGTGGACAGGCATCACTTTTGTTGGCTGGTTTGTGCCTATTCGCCAAGTTGTCCCAGCTATTTTTAGTGGCACAGCCAGCTTTGGTGTACTTGGTGTCGCATTTGTATACGGCTTTATGACTTGGTTAATGGCACACATTATGCGTGGTCAAGTATGCTTGCATATGTGTCCTTATGCACGTTTCCAAAGCGCAATGTTTGACCACAACACCTTAATTATTTCTTACGATGCTGAACGTGGTGAACCACGTGGTAAAAAGAAAAAAGGAGACGATGCGCCCAAAGGTGCTTGTGTAGACTGTTCACTGTGTGTACAAGTTTGCCCAGTAGGTATTGATATTCGCGATGGTTTACAATATCAATGTATTGGTTGTGCTGCCTGTATTGATGCCTGTGATGAAGTAATGGAAAAACTGAAACAACCACGTGGTTTGGTTCGTTACACAACCGAAGCTGTACTCAATCACGAATACACCGATGCAGACATCAAACGCCAATTATTGCGCCCAAAAGTAACGGGTTATGGTACAGTACTGTTTATCGCGATTATTGCGTGGATTGTTGGTATCAGTACGCGAGATACCATGCGAGTGGATATTATTAAAGACCGTGGTGTAATGGTTCGTGAAAACAGATTAGGACAATTTGAAAACTCCTATAACCTACACATCAACAATTCCAGCGAATTACCACAAACAATAACCGCCAGTGTAAACGGTTTGGAAACCATCACCTTATCTGGTTTACCAAAAGAAGGCGTAGTGGTTCAGGCTGGGGAAGTTTTAAATATCCCCGTACAAGTTGCAGCAGAGCCTGATTATGCAACCAAAGGTAGTCATGACATTCAATTTACCTTTACTTACCAGCAACAAGGTTCTACTGAAACACGACAATTCACCAAAAAAACTATTTTCATTGGTGGAGAGTAATTTTGAAACAGACATTGAGCGAAGAAGAATTAGCCCAATTGCCTTGGTATAAACATCGTTGGCCTTGGATTTTAATGGCAGGGCCAGCGATTGTCGTTTGCGCGGCTTTTTACACTTTCTATTTGGCACAAAAATATGCTGATGATGTTGTGAGTGATGATTACTATAAAGAAGGTAAATACATCAATATGCAATTGCAGCGCGATGTTGCCGCGGTTCAGCAACATTTAAATGCACAAGTATTATTTAATGATGAATACACAGCAGCCAAAGTATTTATTGAAGGTGAATTTGACCGAACACAAGCCATTAAATTGTCATTACTTCACCCTGCAAAAAAAACCAATGACCAAACCGTAACGCTACAAGCTTTGCCCAGTGCGGTTTCAGGTAATAAAGTAGAATATATGGCAACGTTTCAACAATTGCCACCAGCTGTGCATTGGTATGTCCGTTTAGAAGATGAAGCAGGTAAATGGCGTATTGAAAACAAATGGCTGCCTTCACAAAGTGCAATGGTGAATTTAACCCCCAAAGACAATGCTTTGCTTAATGTTGAGGTTAAAAAAGCCGAAGCATCTGTGGCGAAGTAAATAAAAACAGCATTATGTTAAACATAATGCTGTTTTTTCTATTCAGGCTGCCTGAATCAATGATTACAATCGTCCTGCTGTGCCATAAGCCAAAATTTCCACTGTACCAATCGCACCATTGTTTCCACTTTGTTCACTGATGACAGAAGTTTCCAACTTTACATTAAAAATCACATTGGCATGACCATAATCGGCTTCTTGTTTCATTCGCAACACAGCTTCCCGTCTGGCTCGTTCTAACAACGTTTCATAACTTTGCAAACGTCCACCAAAAAACAAACGCCATGCCGACATAAATTGTTTAAAATAATCCGATGACACCACCACACTACCTTGCACAAGAAACTGATCACAAAATGTATCTGGTGGTCGTTTAGAGGAGAATGTTGCGATATGCGCCAAGTCGCGTTCACGTTGCACAATACTTAAAAAATGTTTATGTTCAAGTTGTTTACCAACACCATAACCCAATGCCAGTAAGGTCAAAAAAATAAGAATTTCCAACATTTTTATTCTTCCAGCAAAACAGCAGTACCATAAGCAAACACTTCACTGGCTCCAGCGGCAACATTGGAAGTGGCAAAACGAATGTTAATCACTGCATTCGCACCCAAACGTCTTGCTTCACGTTGCATTCTTTTTAATGCTTCTTCACGTGATTCATTCAATAATTCGGTGTAACCTTCCAACTCACCGCCAACAATATTTTTCAAACCTGCCATAATATCGCGTCCAACATGTTTGGCACGCACAGTTGAGCCTTGCACCATACCAAGATGTTTAATAATTTTGCGATCTGGAATGGTTTCTATATTACTTAATAACATATTTAATCTCCTATTTTGCACGCCTTTTCAGGCTGCCTGAAAACTTATTTCACCTGACATTAAGTGTTGATTTAATAAATTAGGGGCTGTATTAGGATTAGCCCCAAAAGTTGCCAACTCACACCAATTTCGCAAGGTTTTGAGTTGCTGTTTTGGTGTCCCATAGTTAAATCTAAACGCACATTCTTTCAAAAAAAGTAAGAAAGATTTGCGGTAATGCCATTATACTTTCTTAACACTCTTTTTGCTTGGTTCCAAAAATTTTAGCTTCGTTTCGCTCGCAGAAAATCGTTTTCAATGCCGTTAATGTGATTTTTTGTTCTGCAAAATTCGTGCTGTGGTTAATTCAATAATGATGAAATTCGCTCACATCAATAGCATTATAACTTTTATAACAATCAGTACAAAAATAGTTTTCAGGTATGTTTTCTTTTAATAACAGGTGTTAAAGTGTTGGTTTTGGTGTCTTCAACAACAGTATAAACTTTTCCTTGTCTTTTTAAGATGCCAAAAATAGCCACTTTTGCCAGCCACTTCTCAATCTCTTTTCCCTTTGCGAACACCGCCAAAATAACGCTCATCTAATGCAATCAAACC
>JAFSQZ010000240.1 GCA_017446355.1 Neisseriaceae bacterium | reverse complement strand
TGGCATCTACCGCCCATTTTCTGAAACTAGATGGCATAAATTGTGGCATACCCATTGCACCTGCATAGCTGCCTGTAAAACTCATTGGATCACGATGTTCTTCTTGAGCTAATTGTAAAAATTCTGCCAATTCTTGTTGAAAAAATGCGCCGCGACGTGGGTAATCAAACGCCAAAGTTGCCAAAGCATCTGCTGTGCGCATTTTACCCATATAGCTGCCATAGTTGGTTTCAATACCAATGATGGCAACAATAATACTCGCTGGGACACCATATTTCGCTGCTGCGCGGTCAATGGCAACACGATTTTGTTGATAAAAACGCGCACCTGCTGCAATTTTGCTGGCACTGGCATTGTCCTTTTCAAATACATACCAAGGACGAGATGTGCTTGGACGATTCATAATATTGATGATGTCGCCACGATAGCCTACGCTGGCAAAAAAGTTATTTAAGTAATTGATGTCTAAATGATTTTTTTGACTGTGATACTGAATAAATGCTTGCACATTGGGATTGGCTAAATAACCTGTTTGCGCCACACTGATAGCCGATTGATTAAAAAAAGGTGTCGTATTCGCGTGCGCTTGTTGACGCTCTTTAATCAGCGCAAGCAAGGTATCTTCTTCATCATTGGCGTGATAAGACTGTGTACTACACGCTGCTATTGTCGTTAACAAAGCAAGTAATAATAAATTGATTTTTTTCATACTTATTTTTCCTGTTTTTTCAATATGTGCAACAATATGCTCTACTTTACTCACAATGACGGATATTTTGAAATTGTTTCAGGCTGCCTGAAACTGGGTGAGTATTTTGACATAAAATCAGTAAACTTTGGCTTTTTTAACAAACACGGCTAAAATATCGTCTCTTTTCTGTTTCTTCTACACATTATCTATGTCATTTTTACCTACTTACACCGTTTTTGGCAATCCAATTGCCCACAGTAAATCCCCGATTATTCACCAACTTTTTGCCCAGCAAGAAGGCGTAGCGATTGATTATTCGCGGACTTTGGTAGACGCTAACCAACAAGCGTTTAGTAAAGCAGTGAACGATTTCTTTCAGGCAGGTTTGGGCGCGAATGTTACTTTACCTTTTAAAACTTGGGCGTTTGAATTGGTTGATGAATTAAGTGAAGGCGCACGTGCAGCTGGCGCGGTGAACACTTTGATTTATAAAGATAAAACATTGATTGGCGACAACACCGATGGTTTGGGTTTGGTACGTGATTTACGTGATAACTGCAAAATGGATTTACGTGATAAAAGAGTGTTGATTTTAGGTGCTGGTGGCGCGGCACGTGGCATTATTTTGCCCTTATTGAATGAACAAGTTGCCGAAATCACCCTTGCCAATCGCACACACGAAAAAGCTTTGCAGTTGGCGCAACAATTTTCTATTCGTGCGCAAACGTTTACCGAACTTTCAGGCAGCTATGATGTCATTATCAACGCCACTTCTGGCAGTGTTTCAGGCAGCATACCCAATATTTCTGCTGATTTATTTTCAGGCTGCCTTTTGGCTTATGATTTATTTTATGCCAACGAAGATACTGCATTTATGCGTTTTGCACGTAATGCAGGAGCAAAAAATGTGGCAGATGGTTTAGGTATGTTGGTGGGACAAGCGGCGGAATCTTATCGTTTATGGCGCGGTTTTTCGCCTGATTGCGCTCCTGTTTTAACGGCTTTACGCGAAAAAAAGGATAATTAAATCGTGTTAAAATGGCTACTGGCTTTGCCTATTGTTTTATTTGTGGGCATCAATGTATTTTTTTATGGCAACATTATTACCTTTCGTGCCTTGCCACCGCATCGCACGGCTTTTATGATGTTGCGTATGCATCAATTGCGTACGGAAAAACCTGATGTTCAATTAAATTATCAATGGGTGGACTATAATCGCATTTCAGTCAATTTAAAAAAAGCCTTGATTGCTTCGGAAGATGCAAATTTTGCGGAACACGGTGGTTTTGACTGGAACGGCATTCGCAACGCCATCAAACGCAATAATAAAACAGGTAAAGTACGTGCTGGTGGTTCAACCATTAGTCAGCAGTTGGCAAAAAATTTATTTTTAACCGAAAAACGTAGCTACATACGCAAAATTGAAGAAGCCGTCATCACAGCAATGCTGGAAGCCACAACCAATAAAGACAGAATTTATGCTTTATATTTAAACGTTATTGAATGGGGATACGGCGTATACGGCGCGGAAGCCGCATCACAACTGTTTTACAAACAGCCTGCCCATAAATTAAGTAAAATTCAAGCAGCAAAAATGGCTGCAAGAGTTCCCAAACCGTTATATTATATCAACCACCCCAAAGATGCAGGTTTACATCGCAAAACCAATATTATTTTACGACGTATGGGTTCTGCGGAGCTGCCTGAACAAGGGGAAGATGAAGCAGTTTTGCTGATAAAGAAAACCACTGAAAAACTCAAAGAAAGCAGAAAAAAATGAAATTAAGCACACTTCTCGCACCTATTGTTGCACTTTCCCTATTGGCTTGCCAACCAGAAACCAACACACAACAAGTTCAGGCAGCATCAGAAGCAACCAACGACACCCCCACTCTTCCTACAATGGAAGGCAGTTTAAAAACCGCAGACATTCGTCAAGACAAAATTGGCAAAGATTTCACCATCACGCGCCACGACAACAAACCATTCACATTAAGCCAATACAAAGGACGATTTGTAATGCTTACTTTCGGTTTTTCCAATTGTCCCAGCATTTGCCCTACCGAATTGTATACATACAGCGAAGCCATCAAACAACTTGACCCTGAAATCGCGAAAAAACTTGATGTTGTCTTCATCAGCGTTGACCCAGAGCGCGACACACCTGAAATCATTGGTCGCTTTGTGCATCAATTTCACCCCGATTTTATTGGTGCAACCGATACCACTGAAAAACATGAATTATTGGAAAACATTAAAAAAGATTGGCATGTCATTGCCTACAAAAGTGAAGTAAAATCCGATAAAATCTACAATATGGATCACACAGCAGGGTCCTATATTATTGATCCACAAGGTGAAACAGCTTACTTTGTTCCCTTTGGCATCAGCACCACACAACTTGTAGAAGACTTAAAAGACATTTTATCTTAATCCTTTCAGGCAGCCTGAAAACAACCTACAACACAAAGAAACCATTATGACGCAACAATTAACCATCGCATTATCCAAAGGACGCATTTTTGAAGAAACTTTGCCACTACTTGCCAATGCTGGCATTGTACCCACCGAAGACCCAGAATCTTCGCGTAAACTGATTATTGCCACCAATCACGAACATATCCGTCTGATTATTGTTCGCGCCACAGACGTACCCACTTATGTACAATATGGTGCAGCAGATTTTGGCATAGCAGGACGTGATGTCTTAATTGAACACGGTGGCGAAGGCTTATATCAACCTTTAAATCTCAATATTGCCAAATGCCGTATGATGGTAGCGGTTCGTCAAGGTTTTGACTATCAAGCAGCCAGTCGCGATGGACAACGTTTGCGCGTTGCCACAAAATACCCCAACATTGCCGCTGAACACTTCGCATCAAAAGGTGTACACGTAGACATCATCAAACTTTATGGCTCAATGGAACTTGCACCATTAGTCGGTTTATCTGATGCCATTGTAGATTTAGTGTCCACTGGCAACACCCTTAAAGCCAACAACCTAGAAGCAGTGGAACACATTACCGACATTTCCAGTCGTCTTGTGGTCAACAAAGCTTCATTGAAAACCAAACACGAATTACTGAATCCGATTATTAACGCCTTTGCACAAGCCATTGTGTAACATTCAGGCAGCCTGAAAACGCCGTCAACACTTTATTCATAAGGAAGGATACTATTATGATTTATCTCTTTTTGGATTTAGCAAAAACCCCCATTCCTGCCCACAAAATTCCTTATAATAACCGTGCGCAAATTGGATTATTGGTAACGCGCAAGCAAGCGAAAAAACTCATTGCCCCAGAAGAGCCACACGATGTTTATATCCTGCCTGAAAAAAAAGCAGCACACAGCATCATCTGCGCCATACGCGAAATTCTCGCTCATCACCCAGATGCAAACATAAGCATTATCAGTCCGCGCAAAAAAATTCAGGCAGCCTTTATTGATTTGCAAAACGAATTTCCACAAGCACAATTATCGTGCGAGCGCAAATTAAGCAAAGGATTAAACAAAGCAATACGCAAATTAAAAAACAAGAAAAATAAGAAAAAATCATCAGAAAAACGTAAAAAAATCAATGTACCACAACCTACTTATGTTTGTGAAAGCGAATCCATTCCAGAACTTCAAACCCACAATAGCATACTTTTCTACGTATGTTCAGATGAAGACGATATAATTCAAAACGCCGTTGACAATGTTATGTCTTCCGTCAACTACATCACTGAACAAAAAGAAAGCTAATTATTGTTCCGCTTCTCCAATCCAGTATAAATAAAGTACATGTTGACTTTATTTATACTGGAAACCATTTACACAGAATAACGATAAACGATAGAAAAAACTTGCCGTTTTAATTGATGCCGATAATATTTCACCCAAAAAACAAAATAACACCACAATACGCCAACAACAATGGCTGCACAGCAGCTGCCAAAGTTATCAAACAATTGAAACAAGAACGCAACATATTAGAATACGCTTTGCCCCAGTGGACACAACATTATCCAAATCATTCACAATAAATCGTTAGAAAAAAATAGGACGACGCAAAGAACGTTTACGCGTTACCCCCTATCAAAACAACAACTAAACATATTCAGGCAGCCATTTTATTTTCCATAGCTGCCTGAAAAAAACAGACCCACTTTTTACAAAGGACGCTCTTCAAAAAAATCAACCACACGTCCATTTAAACGTGTGGTTGATTGAAGCATTTATCGCCACTCAAACATTAACTTTTCACAAACAAATAACCCAAACCGCGAATGGTTTGAATCAAAGCAGAATCGCCTAGTTTATGACGAATACTGGAAATATGCACATCAATACTGCGGTCAAATTTTGCCAATTTTCTATCCAAAGCTTCAATGGATAAAGTTTCTTTACTAACCACTTGTCCTGCATGACGCATCAACACTTCCAGCAAATTAAATTCAGTACTGGTTAACTCCAAAGCATTTTCACCAACAAATGCTTGACGTTTGGAAGGATACAAAACAACGCCGCTGGCTGTAATGGTGTTGCCATTATCACTATTTTCTGAACATTGTTTGGCACGGCGCAAAATAGCGTTGATACGCGCCAATAATTCACGTGGTTGACAAGGTTTAGGCACATAATCATCTGCGCCCATTTCCAAACCAATAATGCGGTCAATATCATCACCTTTAGCGGTCAACATAATCACAGGAATTTTACTTTGCGCACGAACAGCTTTCAAAACGTCCAAACCATTCATCTTAGGCATCATAGAATCCAAAATGACCACATCATATTGAGATTCGTTGCTCAAAATTTCCTTTAATCCCAATTCCCCATCAGGTGCACGACTAACTTCTAAACCTTCAGCAGCTAAATATTCTGCTAAAAGTTCGGTTAAAGTATCATCATCATCAACCAATAATACGCGACTCATGGTTTTTCCTTTTCTAAAAAAAAACTTCTAAAAGCGGAGTAATCAAGCAAATTTCAGACCACAATAAACTTAAATAATAACAGTTTCTTTTTTCAATCAACAGTCTTAATAACAGCATTTGCGTTTTTTTGCAAAGTTTAGGTCTGCTTAACAAATCAACGCGTGTTACTGTGTTTTGATTTGTTCCAACTGTTGCAATGTATAAGCAGCGTTAGCATTACCCTGTTTGGCGGCACGCTGATACCAATATTTAGCTAAATCTATATTCTTAACAACACCCGTACCTGTTGCATAACGTGCGGCAAGATTATTTTGTGCTTCAGCGTGATTTTGTTCGGCGGCGCGTTGATACCAATAAAATGCCTGTTCGTAATCCTGCTTCACGCCTTCACCTTCGCTGTATAACAATCCTGTCATAAACTGCGCTTCTGCCAAACCTTGCCAAGCGGCTTTTTCGTACCAATAAAATGCTTGGTCATCACTTTTCGCCACACCCAAACCATCTTGATACAACACCGCCAAATTATATTGTGCCTCACTGTTTCCTTGTTTTGCCAAATTTTCCAACACACGAAAAGCTGCCTGAAAATCACCTTTTTGATAAGCCTGAACAGCGACTTGCATTTGCGCATTTTCTGTTGTTTTTTCAGGCAGCGTTTGCGCACTTACAATAAAACTACTGCTTAACAAACAAATTGCCAAATATTGTTGCACACGTATTTCAGGCAGCCTGAAAACTTTTTGAAACCATTTAAAACCATACATAAGGATTAACCTCTTGATTATCCAATAAACGCATCACGCCCATAATTAAACGATACGCAAACCATATAACTGTTGCCAACAAAATCAACCAACCAATACCAATAATGATTAAAAACGTACCCACCACAACACCAATCAATGTTACCCAAAAAGTACGAATTAAATACTGCATATGGCTGTAATCCACTGTACCATAAGTTTCATTTCGCTTAATGTATGCAATAATCACGCCCACAAAAATACTGGGCAAAACAAAAAATGAAGTAACATATAAACCATACACAATAAATGTGTATTTACGGTGTTCATTTTCACTCACAAAATTTTGTTCAGGCTGCTGATTAGAATTGGGTTCGTGTTCAATAATCTCGTTACTCATTTTTCTATCCTTCTGATAAACATTGCCACTCACATAGTCGCATATCATAGCGAATTATTACGTTTTAAGTGTTAAGAAAATGCAAAAAATAGTATTTTCTCTGTTCAGGCTGCCTGAAAATAATTTTATAGATGCCGACACATTACTTTATTTTCACTTTTAACCGCCACAATTTTCTCGCTTTCAAAGTTGTCTTCGGTCATAAATTGTCATTCTGATTGCTAATAAAAAGCTGCCTGAAACCAAAAATGTTTCAGGCAGCTTTTATCGTTTATTAAACATTAAGCGTCTTTGGCTTCTGTTTCTTTTGCCAAATACAACCAAGTTTCAATCACGGTATCTGGGTTTAGAGAAATGGTTTCAATACCCGCTTCTACCAACCATTTTGCAAAATCAGGATGATCAGAAGGACCTTGACCACAAATACCTACATATTTATTGAGCTTACGACATGCACTGATGGCTAAATGTAACATTACTTTTACCGCAGCATTGCGTTCATCAAAAGTGGCAGCGATTGGACCACCACTGTCGCGGTCTACACCTAATGTTAATTGTGTCATATCGTTTGAACCGATAGAGAAGCCATCAAAGTATTGCAAGAATTGTTCTGCTAACAACGCATTGCTTGGCACTTCGCACATCATAATCAAACGCAAACCGTTTTTACCGCGCTCTAAACCATTGGCTTTCAATGCTTGAACGACTTGTTCTGCTTCAGATAAAGTACGTACAAATGGAATCATAATTTCCACATTGGTTAAGCCCATTTCATCGCGAACACGTTTCAATGCTTGGCATTCCAATGCAAAACATTCTTTAAAATCTTCGGAAACATAACGCGCAGCACCACGGAAACCTAACATTGGGTTTTCTTCGTGTGGTTCGTATAAACCGCCACCAATCAAACCTGCGTATTCATTAGATTTAAAGTCAGACATACGCACAATCACTTTGCGTGGATAAACAGATGCTGCTAACGTTGCCACGCCTTCGGTGATTTTATCAACAAAGAAATCAGTTGGACTTGCATAACCTGCAATGCGCGCACGAATTTCTTCTTGTAAATCATTGTCTAATTGATTTAATTCCAATAAGGCTTTGGGGTGAATACCAATTTGACGGTTGATAATAAATTCCATACGCGCCAAACCAATACCTTCGCTAGGAATATTGGCAAAGCTAAATGCTAATTCTGGATTGCCCACGTTCATCATAATTTTTACAGGTGATTTAGGCATTTTATCCAAAGAAATTTCGTCTACGCTGACATCTAATAAACCTTCATAAATTAAGCCTGTGTCGCCTTCTGCACAAGATACGGTTACTTCTTGACCTTCTTTCAAAATTTCAGAAGCATTGCCACAACCTACTACGGCTGGAATACCTAATTCACGCGCAATAATGGCTGCGTGGCAAGTACGACCACCACGATTGGTAACAATCGCTGCAGCACGCTTCATCACTGGTTCCCAATCTGGATCTGTCATATCAGTAACCAACACATCGCCTGCCTGAACAGTATCCATTTCAGAAGCGTCTTTAACCAAACGCACTTTACCTTGACCAACTTTTTGACCGATGGCACGACCTTCGCACAATACTTTGCGTTCACCGTTAATTGAGTAACGACGTAAACTGTTGCCTTGTTCTTTTTCTTGAGATTTCACGGTTTCTGGACGTGCTTGTAAGATGTATAACTTACCATCTAAACCATCACGACCCCATTCAATATCCATTGGGCGACCGTAGTGTTCTTCAATAATTAGCGCATATTTTGCTAATTCGGTGATTTCTTCATTACTGATGGCAAATTGTTTGCGCTCTTCTGCTGGCACGTCCACCACTTGCACTGATTTACCTGCTTGTGCATTTTCAGTGAAGACCATTTTAATCAATTTAGAACCCATTGTTTTGCGCAAAATAGCAGGTTTACCTGCGCGTAATGTTGGTTTGTGTACGTAGAATTCATCAGGGTTTACTGCACCTTGCACCACAGTTTCACCCAAACCATAAGATGCGGTTACAAACACCACGTCTTCAAAACCGCTTTCGGTATCAATAGAGAACATCACACCCGCTGCACCGCTATCAGAGCGCACCATACGTTGCACGCCTGCTGATAAAGCCACGATATCGTGTGCAAAACCTTTGTGTACACGATAAGAAATAGCGCGATCGTTGTACAAAGAAGCAAATACGTGGTGCATAGCTTCTTTAACGTTTTCTAAACCATTGATATTTAAGTATGTTTCTTGTTGTCCTGCAAAAGATGCATCTGGTAAATCTTCAGCTGTTGCAGAAGAGCGAACCGCTACTGAAATATTTTCACTGCCAGCATCAGCAACCATTTTGTTCCATGCAGCTTCAATATCGGCGTTTAATTCATCAGGAAAAGGTGTATCCAAAATCCATTGGCGAATTTCTTTACCCACGCGTGCCAACTCGGTTACATCATCAACATCTAAAGCTTCCAAGGCAGCTGAAATGCGTTCATTTAAACCCTCATGTGCCAAAAAAGCACGATAAGCAGAAGCAGTGGTAGCAAAACCACCAGGTACGCGCACACCTTTTTCAGTTAACTGGGAAATCATTTCGCCCAACGATGCGTTTTTACCGCCTACGCTTTCCACATCGGTCATGCGCAGATTTTCAAACCAGATTACATTTTGAGACATTTTGTCGTCCTTACAGGAAATTAAAAAAAGGGGTTAAACAAAAAAACAACGCGCATTTTAAACGATACGCGCCCAAACTGTCATTCTTTTATTCAAATGTTTACCTACTATTCTCACTAACTTATTATTATTATTATAAAAAATTATGTAGTCGCCTGAAATTTTTAATTGCTTTTTTCGTTTAGAGAAGACCTGTTTCTTATTGTTTTAGATGATTTTGACTATCAAAAAATAGAAAATCATTAAAAAACACAATTATCAAGTGTTTTAATCTCTATTTTTAACGCATCAATTAAGATTGTGTAATTTTATGTAGTTTCAGGCAGCCTGATTTTGATAACAAGCTGCCTGAAAACAAAATAGTTATTTTAACCAGTCTAGTGATGATGACCGTGTGCGCCATGAACATGTCCGTGTGCAATTTCTTCTGCACTGGCTTCACGCACGGAATCTACTAAACCTTTAAAACGAATACTCATACCCGCCAACGGATGATTACCATCAACCATTACTTTACCATTTTTAATTCCTATTACACGATAAATTATCACTTCGCCAAACTCTGGATCATCTGCCTCAAACAGCATACCAGGCTCCACTTCCACAGGAAACACGCTTACATCATCAACGCGCAACAACTTAGGTTCATATTTACCAAAAGCATCATCGGCTTGCAGCATAACTTCTATTTCTTCCCCTATTTCCCTACCTTCTAACATTTCTTCCACCAAAGGAAAAATCCCATCGTATCCACCGTGTAAGTATTCAATAGGTTCAGTAGTTTCATCAAGTAATTTACCATCAGCATCAAACATTTTATAGTGCAAACTTACGACTGTATTTTTTCTAATTGTCATTTTAATCGTCCTTCATTTAACGGAAATCATTGGAAATCATTGAGAGCGCAGTAGTATAACACAATATAAACAAAAAATTTATGACAGCCCAATGATTGCAAATTAAAAATATAACAATAAAAATCATATAGTTATAAAAAACAACTGTTTTTTTACAATATTCATAAAAACAACATATTGCAATTGCTCAAAAAATCAGGCAGAATGCTTTTTTTTCAAACACACAAACACTTGCCTATTTAGGCATTTTTTATTTGTTATCATAAATTTAATAGAGGTTTTAAAATGAAAAAATCATTGATTGCTGCTGCTTTCTTATCTTTGTTTGTTGCTGCTTGTGGTGGCGAAGCTCCTGCTCAACAAGCTGCTTCTGAACCAACTATGGTTGAAGCTGCTGCTTCTGCCGTTGATGCTGCTGCTTCTGAAACCGTTGCTGCTGCTTCTGAAGCACAAGCTGCTGTAGCTTCTGCTGCTGATGCTGCTGCTTCTGAAGCTGGTGCTGTTGTTGATGCCGCTGCTTCTGCAACTGGTGCTGCTGTTGACGCTGCTGCGTCTGCAACTGATGCTGCTGTTGATGCCGCTGCTTCTGCAATTGAAGCTGCTAAATAATAAGTAGCCACTGATTAGTGTTTACAGCGTTAAGCTATTTAAAACACATAGCGAAAAGGGTTGAACATTTATGTGTTCAACCCTTATGCTCTTTGTTATGGTGATACAAATTTAAAAAACGTATTGTCTGAAATCTTTGCAAAAGTGTTTGTTATCAATAATTTCAGTCTCTTTTGCAAAGCGATTTCAGGCTGCCTGAAAGTGTTTTATGATAAAAAAATGGTTGGGGAACATATTACCCCAAAAACGCAATGACAAAACCGTTCAATACCACCCCTTTATTGCCAATATTGATAGTTTTGCGGCAGAACAAGTGTTGCAACGCTTACATCAAGCTGGTTTCAATGCTTATTTAGTAGGTGGTGCGGTACGTGATTTATTGCTGGGCATTGAACCAAAAGATTTTGATATTGTTACCAACGCCACACCACAACAAATTTGTCATATTTTTCGGCGCAGTCGCATTGTTGGTCGCCGTTTTCCTATTGCACACGTGATGATTGGTCCTGAAACCATTGAAGTTACCACTTTTCGCAGTGGCGGCAAAGTTCGGCAAAATAAAGACGGTCGCATTATGCACGATAATCATTATGGCACAATTGACCAAGACGCTATGCGCCGTGATTTCACCTGCAATGCTTTATACTATGATGTACAACGCCAACAAATCATTGACTATCACAACAGTGTTGCCGATATCAAAGCACGCAAAATTGAGATGATTGGCGACCCTTTATCGCGTTATCAAGAAGATCCTGTACGCATCTTGCGTGCCATTCGGTTGGCAGGAAAACTGGGGTTTGAGATTGATGAAGCGACTGCTGCACCCATTGCTTCGTGTACCGCTTTATTAAGTAAAGAACCTGTATCACGTTTATTTGATGAACTGCTCAAAATATTATTTTCAGGTCATGCACAAAGCTGCCTGAAACAATTAACGCTATTAGGAGAAGTTGACAACATTCACCCTTTACTTGATGTGATGTATCAAGCCACCAAACTTCCCCATTTCCATCTTATTAACCACACACTAGCGCAGACTGACAAGCGAATCAAAGAAGGCAAATCTGTATCCATTGGTTTTATTTTAGCCACGCTGTTATGGCACGAAGTTGATGAACGCTGGCTTGCTGCACAACAATCAGGACAAAGTCCAACAGCCGCCATGCACACAGCCATTACGCAACTTAAAGAAAATCTTGATCACAACTGGGGCATTACTCATCGTCATTCTGCCACTATGCGTGAAATTTGGTTATTACAAGCACAATTTTTACACCGAATTGGCAAACGTCCGCATCGTCTGATGACACACCCACGCTTTCGTGCTGCATACGATTTCCTATTACTACTTGCCACCAATAATGAACGTTTTGCCAAAACAGCGCAATGGTGGAAAAACTTTCAGGCAGCCGAATCGGAACAACGTTGGCAAATGACACAACCCACACAAAACAATACTTACAAAAATTCATCAACCAAGAAAAAACGCCGTCCATCGCATAAAAAAATAAAAGAAAAGCCCACGCACCATCTTGATTTAAGCAATGTCTCGTTTGATGATGAGTAAACACAATCTGTACGCCATTTACGTTATTTTGAATAAAAGGCAACGAAATAAAGAATATTCCTTTGTGCGTGCTATCGCGACTTTTAAAAGTGTATTTTTCTACTGAAAATAGAAAACGCATTAATCGAAAAATTAAAACAAAATTCGTTTCTCGTAATTAGAAGATAACTACTGCCTTGCATTTGCAAGACTTCGTAATGACCAATATTTTTTGACTGCACTGAAACTAAAAATGCTGCCCCAAAACCACTGGGACAGCATTTTCGTCTTTAACACAATCTTTTATGACTTATGTTTTGATTACCATTGATAACCAGCACCAAGACCCACACCATAGTTTCCTTTTGAGTTACCTGTTGCAGTGCCTTTAATAATCCAGTTACCACCATCAGAGATGCTAGAAATACCGATTGCATAACCTGTTTGACCGCGATAAGAACCACCGCCAATAGCAATCAAGCTCTTACCTGGTAAATATGCTTGTGGCATAGAAGCAACGGCAATTGCTGATGCGGCTGATGCATTAGCGTGGTCATACGCACCATCAATACGGTTATGAACATTAGTTAAATCACCGCCAACAGCTTGTTTCAACTGGCTAACATTCACTGCATCAGTATCCGCAGTACCTGGTGCAACATTATGAATTTGGTTACCGCCCATATCCACATTAGAATTAGGATTAACTGCCAAGTTACCCACAGTGGTATCGCCAGCAACATTCAGGTTGCCTTTGACATTCATGTTTTTAGTGGTACCCACACTGATTTTACTGCCGCTTTGAACAATGGCAATATTATCGCCTGCATCAAAGGTTACGGTATTGGTTGGTTTAATCAATTCTTTGGTCGTACCGCTAACTTCGCCAGTACTTGCAGAAGTGGTTACATTCCAACCGCTGTTATTGACTGCATTAGCAATATCGCCAGCCGTTGCCAAACCGTTTGGATTATTGGCTTTGACAGAACCATCGGTGGTATTGTCAAATCCGCCAAAATCCACAGTTAATGCACCGTCTTTATTGATGGACAATGGAGAATTTTCATCAACATTGATGTCATACGCAATACCATCTTTGCTGCCTGAAACTTTGGTGCCTTTGCCATCAATGAATGCGACTTGATCACCGTGTTTAATGTATTCAGGATCAGCTTTGCCCACTTTAACATTCCAACCGCTATTTAACACATCTTGCACGGTTGCTGCTTGATTGGTTGGTGCAGCAGGGTCAATCATTGAGCCATCAGGATTGATATGGTTGGCAACATTGTTAATATTGCCGCCGTTATCACCGCCTAATGTGATGTCGCCAGTATTACCGT
>JAFSQZ010000239.1 GCA_017446355.1 Neisseriaceae bacterium | reverse complement strand
GCGTTGTGTGGAAATTCAACAGCCAACTTATTTACTGCGTTTTCATTATCCGACCGAAGAAGAAAAGGCACGCAGAAAACGAGCAGCCCAACAAGAGCGTGCTTTGAATATGATGGTGAAATTTGGTTTGAGCAAAGAAACTGCCCAACTGAATTATTTGTATTACGGCAAGGGCGATAAAGCCATTGCCCCTACTGCGATTTGGGACGATGGTCGCTTTACTTATATTCAATACGCCGATAACCGTGATTTGCCTGCGGTTTATAAAATCAATCCTGATGGTTCTGAAATGTTGGTGAATACGCATATTGAAGAAGATGTGATGATTATTCACGAAGTAACAGAACAATTGGTTTTACGATTGGGCAACAGTGTTTTGGGTGTGCAAAACAAAGGGTATAAAACAGGTGCATACAATCGCTTAAAAACCAATCAACCTGATGCGGTGCGGATTAACAAGGGAGCGGAATAATGAGTGATGAACCATCGCGTTTGGATACGGAATATAAGACGTTTGGCGCGTTAGAACGCCAAGTGATGTTTTTAGGTGTACCACTTGTTCCTGCGGCGATTGTGGTGATTGTTTCGCTACTGATTGCTTTAATCGGTATGTCTATTTTAAAAACGCCCAAAACTTTGTTAATTCTTGTACCTGCTTTGGTGGTATTGATGTTTATGAAACAGATTTCTGCCAAAGATGACCAAGCCTTACGGATTGTGGGGATTGAAATACTGTGTTTCTTGCAACGCAAAAATGCCAAATTCTTTGGGGGTACAAACACTGTTCTTGCAACAAAATACGGAAGACATTTAAATGATTACCAACGATTTCTTGAGCAAAATACTCAAAACGCAACCAGCCATTTCCAATTATCTACCGAAAATCTACCGACACGTAACACCTGAATTTGTGTTATTTGCTGATGATAAATTAGGTATGACCATTCGTTTAGAGGGCATTCCTTTTGATGGTGTTGACGATAATCAACTTTATGTGGCGTTTGCGAATTTAAAAAATCTCTTTAATGCAATCGGCAAATTAGGCGGTAATAATGTTGCCATATGGACAACAACCAAACGGCGCAGAATTGATTTTGACCGCGCTTATCAATTTCACAATACATTTGCCAAAGCTTTTTCATCAAAATATTTAGAACGCTTTAACACAAATAAATATTTTGAAAATGTGTTCTATATCACCGTGATTTTAAAATACGAAGAACTTGATGATGGTATTCGTGATATGGAAGAAATAAAAGCCATTTTGACCAACAGCCTAACGCAATACGATCCTTATGTTTTAACGGCATATCAAAATCAACACGAAGTGATTTTTAGTGAAGTTTTGGCATTTTTTGCTGATTTAGCCAATGGTTTTAAAGAACCGATACCCATTACTCATCAAGATGCGTATCAAGTGATGGGTGGCGCGGATATTCATTTTGGCAACCGTATTTCTGAAATCAGAAACAACAACAAAGGCGAAAGTAAATTTGTTGCCCTTTTTGATTTAGCCGATTTTGGTATTTCCAAAGTGAAAATTTTGACACCAGTTTTAACCTTGCCTTGTGAGTTTGTCCTCACACAATCCTTTGTGTTTATCAATTCTGCACAGATGCAAGGCGAAATTAACAAAAAACTGAACAATCTTGTTTCCGCAGGCGACCAAGCTTATGACCAGCAAGCTGAATTAGAAGATGGTATAGGCGGTTTGCAATCAGGACGGATTTTGTTTGGCGATTATTCCTGTCAATTGGCGGTTTTTGGTGATACCGCCAAACAAGCCGATGCCAATGCGTCATTGGCGTTTACAACATTTTTAAATTGTGGTGGTTTTCGTTTTAACCGTGCAGGCGCGTCCGCCCAAGCCTCTTGGTTTGCCCAAGTGCCTAATAGTAAATTACGCCCACGCAAATTTCCCAAAACTACTGAAAATTTAGCGTGCAGTTTTGGTATGCACAATTATTCACACGGTAAAAAACGCGGTAATCCGTGGGGTGATGGTTCAGCGGTGATGCCATTGGAAACCATTTCCAAAACCGTTTATGACTTTCATTTTTGTTTTACCAATGAAAAAGAAGACAATCAAGGTGAAAAAATCGCAGGACATACGCTGATTTTAGGCGCAACAGGTACTGGTAAAACCACTTTACAAACAGCGTTGCTTACCTTTGCTGAACGCTTTAATCCGTATATTTTTGCGCTTGACTTGGATAGAGGTATGGAAATTTGGATACGCGCACTGGGTGGTGAATATTTTGCGATTGAAGCAGGTAAACCCACAGGTTTAAATCCTTTCCAGCTGCCTGATACCCCTGAAAACCGTGAATTTCTCTATACATTGGTGGCAATTTGCGGACAAAATGATACAGGCAGTGTTTCAGCTGAAGAAGAAAAACAAATCAAGTTTGCCGTAGATACCGTGATGGCATTGGATTTTGAACATCGCCGTTTTTCAATGCTTCTGCAAAGTATTCGTGCTGACGTTTCCAATCCAAATAGTTTACGAACACGATTAGAAAAATGGTGTTACGCAACAAACGGACGCTATGCGTGGTGTTTGGATAATCCCCAAAATCTATTTGACCCCAAAACATTCTACCGAGTAGGTTTTGAAGTCAAAGACATACTCAAAGACAAAAGCGAAAACTATCCGCCAACCGCCCCTATTTTGGCGGTTTTATTTCATCTTAAAGAAATGATGCTCACTCGTGTCGCACAGGAAAACGGATTATTGGCAAGTATCGTAGAAGAATTTTGGTATGCCGCACAATACGAAAGCACACAAGATTTAATTTTAAAATCTTTGAAAACAGGACGTAAATTAGGTGAATTTATGATTTTGGTATCACAACAACCTGAAGATGCGATTAAAACACCGATTTTTGATGCCATTGTGCAACAAACGCCTACCAAAATTTTATTGCCAAATCCTGATGCCAAATGGGACGGATACAGTCAAATTGGATTAAGTCGCAAAGAATATGATGAACTTGTGAAAAAATCATTAGATTGTCGTGAATTTTTGGTGAAACAGTCCAAACAATCAGCGTTTGCCAAACTGAATTTGTATGGATTTGGCGATGAAATGGTGGTGTTATCAGGCAACAGTGCCAATGTTGTACTGATGCAGCAAGCCATAGAAGAAGTGGGTAGCAATCCTGATGATTGGTTACCTGTTTTGCAAGAAAAGGTACGCGCATTGAAAGTACAAAAGCCGCTTAATTAAATAGCGGTTTTTTTATTTCAGGCTGCCTGAAACGCTATCTGTCATTGCGAGCTGTGAAACGGCGTGGCAATCCCCTAAAAACAACTGTCATTGCGAACCTGCGTAGCAGGTGTGGCAATCTCTTGATTTAATCTGTTGTTCTCCATAGCTGGAAGATTGCCACGCTACGCCTTACGGCTTCGCTCGCAATGACAGTAGTATTTTTATTTCAGGCAGAGCGAACACTAAACAAGGAAATCCCAATGAGTTTAAAAGACCTATTTAAGAAAAAAGAAGACGGTGTGGATTTTACCCATCCTGCTGAACCCACAATGGCAGAGCAAATTGATGACAATGCCATAGAACCACAAGGAGCGAGTGAACACAAAAGCAAAAAGGGCGATGCTAACATCAAAAAAGCAATGTTAACAGGTGGCGCAGTTTTAGCCTTACTGCTCATTGGTGGTAGCCTGATGGCAATGATGGGTGGCGATGAAAAACAAGCCCAATCGGAAGAAAGCAACGCCATTAAAACCGATATTGAAGCCAATGGCAGTGGCAATGTTAATCTAGACGCTGAAAAAGACCGTATTGCCGAAGAAGAACGTAAGCGACAGGAAGAAGAGCGTTTGCGTTTATTGGCAGAACAACAAGCTGCAAGTGATACCGCCGCCAGTGATGTGGTGATAACCGACAACACGCAAACGGTAGTGGTTCAGGCAGCATCAGAACCTAGCGCACCGCCAGTTAATCTTGTTTTAGAACGCCGTTTAGGCGGTAGCGTTTTGGTCAACGAAGGCAGCCTGAAAGAAAATGAAAACGAAAGCGAAAAAGCCAGCGTTGCCAATGGCGATTTTGAACACACCAGTTTAAACGAAGAAAACAGCGAAAAATCATTCAATCTTTCAGGCAGCGTCTTTACACCAAGAACTGCTCAACAACGTGGCGATAAAACACTTCTGCTCACTCGTGGCACAACCATTCCTTGCGTATTGGTAACCAAAATCGTAACCGACCACGCAGGGATTACCAAATGTCAAGCCACCAAAGATGTTTGGAGTGCGAATGGTAAAACCGTGTTGATTGAACGCGGTTCAGTCTTTTTAGGTGAACAAACCGCCGCGATGTTGCAAGGGCAAGCACGCGTAGCCGTGCGATGGACGCAAGTTGAAACGCCAAAAGGTGTTGTGGTGCAAATAGACAGCCCCAGCGTTGGCAAACTGGGTGCAGCAGGTAATGCGGCGTATGTGAACTACCATTTTTGGAAACGCTTTGGCGGTTCTGTGATGATTAGTTTGATTGGTGATTTTTCTAATGGTTTGTCCAAACGCCTATCTAAACGAGATGCTGATGTAACCTTTGAACAAAGCAATGAAAACGCTAACCAAATGGCAGAAGAAGCCTTGCGAAATTCCATCAATATTCCGCCCACAGGTACCATCAATCAAGGTGCGTTGCTCAATATTATGGTGGCACGAGATGTAGATTTTAACAGTGTGTATGAACGAGTAGATTTAAACAATTTAATGTAT
>JAFSQZ010000238.1 GCA_017446355.1 Neisseriaceae bacterium | reverse complement strand
CTTTGCAAAACCCTACTTTGTACTATTCGTCATTTTGACCTTGAACGAAGTGAAAGGGAAAAATCTTTATCAAACAAAGAATAAGATTCTTCACTTTTCTGCGAAAAGTTCAGAATGACGAGTTTTGCAAAGGTTTCAATATCTAGAAAATTTCCGTCATTGCGAGCCGTGAAACGGCGTGGCAATCTCCTAAACACAAAGAGCAAAACGCAATCGTTCAGGCTGCCTGAAAGTTTAGTTTATCACCAAATCTCGTGCCGTTTGTGCATCATCACACGACAACAAACGCTCACGAACTTCTGGGTTAGACAAACGCTCTGCCAAACGCGACAAGATTTCCAAATATTCATTTGTTTCTTCTTTTGGCACCAATAAAGCAAACACCAGCGAAACAGGTTTATTGTCAGAGGCATCAAAATCAATGGCTTCTTTTAAACGTATCAACACGCCCATTGCTTGTTTAATACATTCCAAGCGACCATGCGGAATGGCAACACCATTGCCAAAACCTGTTGACCCCAAACGCTCACGATCAAACAAACTTTCAAAAACATCTGTTGCCAACTGCGTATTTGCTTCTTCTGTTTCTTCTATTGCATCTACTTGCTCTGCGCTTACTGTATCTGCAATCAATTTGCCAACCGTTTCAAACAAACGTTTTCTACTGGACACTTCCAAATCCAATACCACGCGCGTTAAAGGAAGAATATCACCAATTGAAACCATCTACTACACTCTAACTGGTCTAAAACGGCGCAATTGTATTCCTTTATCCACTTTCACTCAATACACTTTTTTAGGTATGATTTAAACATTGCCACCACACAAAGCTGAACACTGATTTTTTACTTTAATTTCAGCAGCACAAAAGCAATACAATTTCTCTGTTATCCACAACGAGTTCGCATATGAAAAAATGGCTATTTTTAGTATTGATGATTATTCTGATGAAATATTGGTTTTTCTCGGCATCACCAGCAGAATACGTAGCATTAAACAGCAGCACCTGTCCTTTGCCACCACAATTAGCAGGGAATATTCTTGATGCACCTAAACAAACAGACGTACCGAGTGATGTGAAAACGATGCGTTTTCAGAAAGCAAAAGCCAATGTTACCCCCAAAGCAGGTTACGCATTAAGTGCAAAAGTATTGTCCACACATCAATACAGCTGGGGAAGAGAAAGCGATTTTTCACCAGTAGACTGGGCTTTGGGTTGGCAAAAAATGACCGACAAAAAGGCTTTGCAATACATTAACATTTCCCAACGAGGACGTTTTTACCATTGGCGCGTCAAAGCAGAAAATGTTCCCAAACTGCCTATTAGCGTACAAGAAATCATACAAATGAGCAGCAATACGCACTTAATTCCCGCTGATAAATCTATTTGGTACAAAATGAAAAAAATCAAAAAAGGTGAACACGTTAAAATAGCAGGTTGGCTGGTCAATGTTGATTGGGATGATGGTGGCTATTGGCACACTTCTTTATCGCGTAACGACACAGGTGCTGGTGCGTGTGAAATTGTGTTGGTGTGTCAGGTAGAAAAAATAAATCCATAATACTTGTCAAGCCAAGATAACACACTTCACCAAGCGTTCAGGCAGCCTGAAAAAGCGTTTCACACACACCACAAATTTTTAAGATAGAATAAACGTTTTTCAGGCAGCATTTTTCAGGCAGCATTATGATGATTTCCACTTTAAACCCACTAACCATTCCTTCTTCTGGCACACACCTTATTGAAGCTTCTGCTGGCACGGGGAAAACGTGGAGCATTGCTGCTTTGTATGCACGTTTAGTGATTTTAGAACGTATTGATGTTACACAAATTTTAGTAGTAACGTTCACCAAAGCGGCAACGGCGGAACTCAAAAATCGTTTACGCGACCGTTTAGACGATGCTTTATTGGCATTGCAACAAACGCCAAATGCTGCAAAAAATCTTAACGAATTAAATCAACAATGCTCCGATGATTTTTTATTTCAATTATTGCAACAAGCCTTGCAACAAGATACGCAAGAACGTTTGCAATTGCGTTTAAAAGCCGCCATCAGTCATTTTGACCACGCAGCGATTTTTACCATTCACGGTTTTTGTCAACGCGTGTTACGCGATTTTGCTTTTTATTGTGAAACGCCTTTTCAGCTGGAATTGGACGAAAATCCCAATCCCACTTATCGCTTAAACACGGCACAAGATTTTTGGCGAAAAGAAGTGGCGCAGCAGCCTGAAAATGCAGCATTGGTTTATCGCCATAAACTGACCCCACAAGATGTTGCCAATCATTTAAGCAATTTTCTAGCGCGTCCCACTTTACACACACGCCAGCCTGAACAAAGCATTTTAGCCAACGTAAAACAAACGTTTATAGAAACGTGGCAAAACCTTTCGCCCAAGCTGCCTGAAATTGAAACAGCGTTTTGGCAACAACACCCACAATTAAACGGCAACAGTTTTCAAGCAAAAACTTTGGCAAATCGTTTTGAACAACTCAAAATATTTTCAGGCAGCCCTGATGATGCTTCAAGCCTTGTAATGACTTTAAGCAACTCAAACGGTACTTGTTATTTTGATGCCGATTTTTTGAATGAAAAAACCAAAAAAGGTAAATCTTTAAATCCTGATGATGTCGCCAAAATCAGCCAATTAAACACGCTTTTTCAGGCAGCACAAAATTGGGAAAATGCACAAAGCAACCACCTTATTCAATTGCAATTAAATCTCTTGACCTATTTACGTACCCAACACGAACAACGTAAAAAAGAGCAGCCTGAACGCTCGTTTGATGATATGTTGCTGGATCTTTATCAAGCGTTGCAAGACGACAAAACCCACGCACGCACGCTTGCCAAAATGTTAGCAAGCAATTGGCGTATTGCTTTAATTGATGAGTTTCAAGACACCGACCCTTTGCAATACGCCATTTTTCAGCGCACATTCGGCATCGCTGCAAAAAACGCATCTGGCAACAAGCCACAAGCTTTATTTATGGTGGGCGACCCCAAACAAGCGATTTACAGTTTTCGTGGCGCGGACATTTTTGCGTATTTACAGGCAGCCGATGGCGTACAACAACGCCATACTTTAAACACCAATCACCGCAGTTACGCCAAACTGATTAACAGCATCAGCGCACTTTTTAAAAATCATTCGCAACCATTTGCACTGGATAAAATTGCTTATACAGACATTCAGGCAGCCGATAAAAACCAACAATCTCGCTTGGTGCCACAGCAAGCATCTTTTGTGGTGCGATATTTAGAAAACGCGCTGCCTGAACATCAAGACAAGCAACGCGGCGCGGCACAATATTGTGCGCAAGAAATTGCACATTTATTACAAAGTGAACAAAAAATTTTAGATAAACAAGGGCAAGCAAACGCTATTGAAGCAGGACAAATTGCGGTATTGGTGCGCAATCATTATCAAGGCAAATTGATGCAAAACGCTTTAAAAATTCAAAATATTCAAAGTGTTTTGCTTGGTCGTGATAGCGTCTTTGCGCAAGAAGAAGCTTTATCCTTATTGAGTTTAATGAATTTTATTTTGCAACCCTTAAACCATTCATTTTTAACGTATGTGCTTTCAGGCTGCCTGTTTGATTACAGTGCCGATGATTTGGCACAAATACAACACAACGATGCGCTGTTGCAATGGACAGATTTGGCAACACAATCACTACAAACTTGGCAAAAACACGGTATTTATGCCGCTTTGCAAACCATTTTCACCACACATCAAGTGGAACAAAATCTGCTCAAACAACGCCGTGAACGCACGTTAACCAATCTTTATCAACTCCTAGAATTATTGGCAAACGCCGAACAACAAATCAACAATCCCAGTGCATTGTTGCAATGGCTACAAACACAAATTCAGGCAGCCCAAAACAACAATAACCAGCCTGAAAACAGCATTTTACGTTTAGAAAGCGATGAAAACTTGGTAAAAATCGTTACCATGCACGCGTCCAAAGGTTTGCAATATCCTATTGTCTTTTGTCCTTTTGCCTTTCAAGAAAAAAAAGACAACCCTAAAAAATCGTGGCTCACGCTGCACGAAGACCAACAAACACTGTTATTACATAAAAATCAACTCACGCCCAAAGATAAAGAACAACAACAAAAAGAACATTTATCCGAAGATCTGCGTTTATGGTATGTTGCACTCACACGCGCCGAGCAACAACTCACACTTTATCTTTTAGACAACGACAAAAATATTTTTGCTTACTTACTGGGTTATCAAAAAAACAAAGACAACACTTTCGCCCAAGTTTGGCAACAATTTATCGCCCAACAAGACCCCAATCAAACCGATTTTTATTGGACAGACGAAACACCACAACACACCGTTTCTCACACATTCAGGCAGCCTGAAACACCACAATACACTGCCCAAGAAATTCTTTTTCGTCCACAAAAAATCATTCAACACACCAGTTTTACAGGTTTAACCAAAACCAAAGAACGCGTAGTAGAAAACGAAACCGCCGAACACAACACACGAATTGATTTAGAAGAATGTTCTGAAAAAAACCATCTTTCAGGCAGCCTTTCAAACAACGACAACACAATTGCCAACTTTCCCAGTGGTGCGAAAGCAGGCGTGTGTTTACACGAAATTTTAGAACATTATCGCGCAGAACACAGCCACGACAAACAAACCCAATTGATTGAAAAAATCCTAAATAAACATCAATTTGATGCCGAAAAATGGACACCAATCATCGCACAAATGGCACACGACACTTGCCACACCCCCCTGTTGAACCAACTCAACATCGCCACGCTGCCTGAACACGCACGCCTAGACGAAATGCGTTTTATGTTTCACCACAGTGATTTTGACCTCCATAAAATTCAACAATGGCTACAACAACAAACATCATTAGACCCCATTATTATTCAGGCAGCTCAAAACTTGTCTTTTAAAGATATTGATGGCTACATCACTGGTTTTATTGACCTTTTTATTCACCAAGCAAACACCACAATAATCGTAGACTACAAATCCAATTTATTGCCTGATTATCACCCCCACACACTTAATCAAGCCATTGCCGAACACCACTACTATCTACAAGCATTGATTTACGCCATTGCGGTGGCACGTTATTTAAACAGTCGCCAAAGTCCAAGCCCCGTTATCAGCATTCGCTATCTCTTCTTACGCGGTTTAGACGGCATCACGCAACAAGGCATTTGGCAATGGGACATTGCTTGGCAAGATTTAGCACTTTGGTTATAAGCTTATAAATAACATTCAGCCTGCCTGAAAACAAAAAACAGCGTTTTTATGATGCAACACTTGCAAAGCAAACAAACTGTGTTACATTACTCATCTTTTGACTTTACGTTTTCATCACAATGATTAGTCAACTGATTGATTTTATTTTACACATTGATAAACACCTTGCACTTTTAACAGCACAATATGGCGTTTGGGTTTATGTCATTTTATTTATAGTCGTATTTTGTGAAACAGGTTTAGTGGTAACCCCTTTTTTACCAGGTGATTCCCTATTATTTGCAGCAGGCGCGATAACAGCGGCTTCCAATGGCGCATTAAATATTTACTTGATTATTGTTGTGTTACTGGCTGCTGCGGTGATTGGTGATGCTGTCAACTTTGCCATCGGACAATTTTTTGGTGAAAAACTGTTTGCCAACCCACATTCACGAATATTCAAGCAAGAATATTTACAAAAAACCCACGCGTTTTACGAAAAATACGGTGGCAAAACCATTATTTTGGCGCGTTTCATTCCCATTGTGCGCACCTTTGCCCCCTTTGTGGGCGGTATGGGCAAAATGCACTACGGACAATTTTTACGCTACAACATTATTGGTGCCTTCCTTTGGGTCGTTTCCATCACCACACTTGGTTATCTTTTCGGTAATGTTCCCACTGTGAAAAACAATTTTGGTTTAGTTGTGATTGCCATCATCATCATTTCCTTACTACCTATGCTGTTTGAAATCGGCAAAGCGATGATGGTCAAACGTCAACAACAACCCAATCCCAATAAGGAAACGTAAATGCAATTCCAACAACACAACACACCCAATTTACCCACCATTGAAAGTTACCATTCAGGCAGCATCACCATTGATGGCAAAACCTATCATCACCCTATTCTTCTGCATCAACAAATAGAACCGCTGCCTGAAAACTGGCAGCCTGAACAATTAAACTTTTCCGATTTTCAGGCAGCCATAAACAATCAAGCACAAATCATTATTATTGGCACAGGCGAAAAACAACAATTTCTCCACCCAAAATTAGTAGCACAACTGGCACAAGCAGGTGTTGGCATAGAAAGTATGTCCACAGATTCTGCTTGTCGCACCATTATGTTGCTACAAAGCGAAGGAAGACGCGTTTGGGCGTGGTTAAAACCCTAGTGAAGCAAAACAAATTTTGCAAAGATTTCAACATCTTTTTATGGTAAACATCAAATAGAAATAAGCTTATTGTTTTATGATTGATGATATGATGTTTAGCGTAAAAAGCCGTTTTTTGTTATGATAGCAACAGTTTGTATTTAGGATAGATTTATGAGAACACACATTCTTACTCTTTTATCTGCCAGCGTGCTAATAACCGCTTGCAGCAATGAACCTACTCAACAACAAAACACCGCCAGTTCCCCCTCTGAATCCACTCAAATCTCTTGTGCTTTTGATGATTTAAATGCCCAGCTGGATCAAACCTTACAACAACAAATCAAACAATCCATTAACCAAAACAATCATCAATTGATAGATAAAACCAAACTCGCAGAATTGGTGTCGCAATTTCGCATCAACACCAGCAACATCACTGAAAACAACAACACGTGTTCTGCACAGTTAAGCATTAACATTGGCAACGAAATTCTGCACCTTGCCAGTCAAAATGCACCTTTATTAAAAACAGGAAATCCAGTTGATTTAATCACACGCTCACTAAATAACAGCAATATTCGTTTTGATGGTCAGAACTTTGTCTTACCCATTACTTACACTGTAACAAACAACACCATCACCATTTCCGACAACAACTTCAATCAAACCAGCAACTTAATTGCACAAGCCGTTTTACCTGCTGGCGTGAAAGATATGATTAGCGTGAACGGTCGAGAAATCAGCAGAGAAGCAGCATTAAATCAACTTCTTCAACCAAAACCCGTTCCCAAATTAGAAGAAACTGCTCAAAACGACGAAACCACCAGTGCTGATGAAACTTGGGAAGATGACACCCCCACTCAACCCAAACCCAAAAAAGAAGTGGATACAGACTCATCAAACCCAAACAAACCTGAAATTTTAAAACCAGAACCTGCACTGAACGTTATCAGTGATTCAGAGTTGGATAACGCACGCCAAGCCAATCGCACAGCAAATTACAACATCAAATATGCTTGGCAAAAAATTCCGCCAGATATTCAACAATCATTAACAGAAGATCAACGTGCTTGGGAAAGCAATAAACGTCAAAGTTGCCGTTCGGTCGCAACAAAAGGGAAAAGCAGCAACGAACGTCAATACCTACAAACACAATGCGACACACGTATGACCAAAGAACGTGTGGAATACCTTAATGGTTATAGCATTGAATAAACATTAACGATTAAAGCTGCCTGAAATTCAGGCAGCTTCTTGTATTTTTCATTTTCAGGCAGCTTTTTATGAGTGATATTTTAAATAAAATTTTAGCAAGCAAATACGAAGAAGTTGCAGCAGCAAAACAAACTTTACCGTTGGAACAACTAAAAGAACAAGTAGCCAATGCACCCACAGTACGTGATTTTATCGGTACTATTCGTGCCAAACACGCACAAAACCTGCCTGCAATTATTGCCGAAATAAAAAAAGCCAGCCCATCAAAAGGCTTAATTCGCCCTGATTTTCACCCTGCTCAACACGCACAAGATTATGAAAAAGCAGGCGTAGCGTGTTTATCGGTTCTAACAGACACTCCTTATTTTCAAGGTTCACCAGATTACTTGCGGCAAGCACGTGCAGCAGTCAATTTACCCGTGTTACGCAAAGATTTTATGGTAGACGAATATCAGGTATACCAAGCACGCGCTTGGGGTGCAGATGCGATTTTATTGATTGCAGCAGCATTGGATAGTGAAACATTGCAACATTTAGAACAAACCGCGCATCAACTGGGTATGGCAGTGTTGTTAGAATTACACGAACCCAGCGAATTGGCAAAATGCACCCATTTAACCACGCCATTGCGCGGCGTAAACAACCGAAATTTACGCAACTTTGAAGTGAACCTACAACAAACCATTGATTTACTGCCTCAACTTTCAGGCAGCATCGTGGTCAGTGAAAGTGGCATTCGTCATAAAGACGATATTGATTTTATGCGCCAACACGGTGTACATACATTCCTGATTGGTGAAACATTTATGCGCGCACCCGATATTACCGCTCAAGTGCGCCAACTATTTTAAGGCTGCCTGAAAATGTGGCATTATCGTTATTTATTATTATTGTTACCCCTTTGCGCGTGTCAACCAGAGCATTCAGAAAAAAACAAAGTAGAAAATAGCAGCAATACTACCGCGAAAAACATCGCGTCCAGTATATTAAACACGCCACAAACAGACGATATTCTCCAAGCCAATAAGCAAGCATTAAGTCAAATCAGCGCGTCTGATATTGCCGCTGCAGAGCAACTAAACACTCATTTTGACAACACTCCCATTGATGTTCAAGTTCAGGCAGCATCCACATCTAATATTTCGGACACCCCAATAGATTTAAGCAAGCTGCCTGAAAGTTGTCGCCAATATTATCAACGTGCAGAACGCTGTTTTGCCACACAAACCAATGCCGATGCGCTAATACAATTACTACGCGAACAACAACAAGACTTGTTACAAGACAATCCTGATGAAACCGCTTGTCAAACCTTAAACCGCAGTTTTGATGCCGTTGCACAAAACCTACAATGTCCATAAGCTGCCTGAAAGCGTCCCAAATAATGATGAAACTTGCTTTTTTCTTTTTAAAAATCTGTGCCAAACTACCCTACCGCGTGCGCTATGGTATCGCCGTTATTTTAGGGTGGTTAGCTTATTATTTAGTAACGCCACGACGCAAAGTTGGCGAAACCAATCTTCGTTTATGTTTTCCAGAAAAAGACGAAACGTGGCGATGTCATTTATTAAAGCAACATTTTCGCCATATGGCATTGATGATTTTAGACTACGGCATTTGCTGGTATGGCAGCGACCAACAACTCAAAAATGCCGTGCGTTATCAAGACAAACATTATTTAGATGATGCACTAAACAATGGCGAAAAAGTCATTCTACTGTACCCACATTTCACTTGTTTAGAAATGGGCGTTGGCGCACTCAATCAAGACGTACCTTTCATCAGCATCTATTCTCATCAAAAAAACAAAGAATTAGACGAACAATTATTACGTGGTCGCCAACGCTTCAACAACACCTTTTTAATCGGACGCACCGAAAGTTTACGCACCATTATCAAACAAATCAAAATCAGTGATGCACCATTTTTGTATCTACCCGACCAAGATTTCGGTGCCAAAGACTCCGTATTCGCCCCATTTTTCGGCGTACCCACAGCCACCATCACAGGTTTATCCAGAATTGCCAAACTAACGCAAGCCAGCGTTATTCCAATGATTCCCAAACGTCAGCCAGATGGCAGCATCATTATGCAGTTTTACCCAAAATGGCTAGACTTTCCCAGTCAAGACTTACTTGCCGATGCCACACGTATGAATCAATTTATTGAGCAACGTATACGCGAAGTACCAGAACAATACTACTGGTTACACAAACGTTTCAAAACACGCCCAGAAGGCGAGCCATCAGTTTACTGATTCAGGCTGCCTGAATGTTTGGTTTTTCTGAACACATTAGAAATAAACCATTACCAAATAAAAATACGCTAAAATACGCCAATAAAGTCATAAAAGGAAACAAAATGAACAAACATCTTTGGCAACAAAAATGGGTCATCGGCAACTGGAAAATGAATGGCTCTCTCCAAGAAAACCAACAACTGGTACAAAAAATACATCAAAATCTAGAAAATATGGACAGCGTTTGCATTGGCATCGCGCCACCCACTGTATACCTTTCCCAAATACATAATATCGTCAAAGAAACCACTCATAACCACATTCACACCTGCGCCCAAGATGTTAGCCGTTTTGACAATAAAGGTGCATACACAGGTGAAGTATCTGCTCAAATGCTACAAGATATTGGTGTTAACATCGTTTTAATAGGTCATTCTGAACGTAGCCTATACTTCAATGAAAAAAACGATATTCAACGCATCAAAATAGAAAACGTATTGCGCACAGGTTTAACACCACTTTTATGCGTAGGCGAAAGTATTAAAGAACGCGAAGACGGTCGCGAAAAAGAAGCCGTTGCTTATCAGCTATCTATTTTAAAAGGATTAAAAACCCAATATTTTGCCGTTGCTTACGAACCTGTTTGGGCGATAGGCACAGGAAAAGTCGCCAACAAAGAACAAATCGCGGATATGCACCAATTTATTTACGATGAAATCTTGTCATTAACTGGAAATAATGCTAACATTCGCGTCCTTTATGGTGGCAGCGTTAATGAAAACAATGCTGCTGAAATTTTTAGCGTACCACACGTAGATGGTGCATTGGTTGGTGGCGCATCACTTAAATATGAATCATTTGCCAACATTATCAATGCAGCGCAAAAAGCTTAATCATGGAATCATTTAAAACTTTAATTTGGATAATCAATGTTTTTGCCTCACTTGCCATCATTGTGCTCGTTTTGATACAGCATGGCAAAGGTGCTGATGCTGGTGCAAGCTTTGGTGGTGGTTCAGGCAGCGCACAAGGTGTATTCGGTTCGGCAGGCAATGCCAACTTTCTCAGCCGTATGACTTCTTTTTCTGCTATGATTTTCTTTGCCACTTGTCTTGCTTTGGGTTATGTACATACCAACAGCAACAACGGCAAACAAGGTGGCATAGATTTCAGCGATGTACAACAAAGTACACAAGTTGCTGCACCACAATCTGCTAGTGAGACAAAATAAAAAATAAACTTTTTAGCCGACATGGTGAAATTGGTAGACACGCCATCTTGAGGGGGTGGTGACCCTAGGTCGTATGAGTTCAAGTCTCATTGTCGGCACCAAATAAAAAAACCGCGTTTTAAAACGCGGTTTTTTTATTTGGTCTATAAACATTTCATCAAATTCTGAAATCTTTTACAAAATTCATCATTCCAAGTTTTCCGTAGAAAAAACTGATTATCTAAAACCTTTGCAAAACCCTACTTTTTATCATTCATCATTTTGAGCGTTAGCGAAAAATCTTTATAAAACAAAGAATAAGATTCTTCACTTTTCTACGAAAAGTTCAGAATGACGAGTTTTGCAAAACTTTCAGTCTATAAACACTCATCAAATCCTGAAACCTTTTGCAAAATTCATCACGCCAAGTTTTCCGTAGAAAAAAACTGATTGTCTTATAAAAAATTCTTCACTTACGCTTAAAATGACGAATAGCAAATGGGCATTTTGTAAAGGTTTAGCCTGTAAGGAAAAAAATATAAGGATTATTTTGTCAAGCAAGCCTTATAGCGCACGCCATAAGTTGCAAAATTCTAGCATTATTTTCTTTAACGATTCTTTCAAACAGTATCAATAACGCTAGGATTTTCTATCAATAAAGCCTGCCTGAAAATATTCAGGCAGGCTGCTGTGAAATGCTATTTTAAACAGTTTTATTCTCTTTATTTTCTTGCTCGTTTTGTTGGGTGTTTATCCCAGCTGTTTGATTGTTTTCTTTTGCCTGTTGCG
>JAFSQZ010000237.1 GCA_017446355.1 Neisseriaceae bacterium | reverse complement strand
TTCTTGGTAATAACGTTGAATTCAGTCGTGGATTTTTCACCATATTTCTTGGACACACCACATTGTGTATGGCATACATTACCGTAGTCATTCGTTCACGCTTAATGGAATTAGACCAATCGTTAGAAGAAGCCGCAATGGACTTGGGCGCACGTCCTTTAAAAATTTTCTTTGTGATTACCTTGCCACTCATTATGCCTGCGATTGCATCAGGCTTTTTATTGGGCGTAACCTTATCACTAGACGATTTAGTGATTGCATCATTTTTGGCAGGACCAGGAGAAGTAACCTTACCACAACTGGTTTTTGGTAAAGTACGTCGTGGTCTTGACCCACAAATGAATGTATTAGCAACCATTATGATAGGCGTTATTGGTACACTGGTTATCATCATCAACTACCTAATGATGCGCCAAGAAACCAAACGCGAACGCGAAATGCACGCGGTTTATCAAGCCAGTCAAGAGAGTTTGTCTTAAATCCGTTGTTGCGTAACCTATTGAAAAGAATTGTTTTTGATTGCTTGAAACCTTTGCGAAACCCAGTTTTCAGTATTCGCTATTGTTTAGAATGATGAATGGTAGAAGTGTTTTATCAAGGTTTCAGGCAGTCTGAAAGTTATAAATATTCATTTACCCGTTGTTGCAATATTTGTTGCAGTTTTTCGTCCATAAAGACAAATTTATCTGGAATGTTTAAACAAATCAATTTTTTATTCTGTAATAAATTTGCATATTTTTCACGAATACGACGAACGTGTTTTTGTTCCATACAAAAAATAATATCTGCCCAAGCAATTAAACCAGCACTTACCTTCATACGAGCGTTGGTTTCGGTTCCAGCGGAACGCACGCGATGAGTGTGGTAAACGCTAAACAATTTTTCCGCTGTTAAACTGCGGCGTTTATTTTGACTACATATAAATAATATTTGCATCGGTATCAATGAAATAAGTTTCAGGCTGCCTGAAAGCTTATTTTTTTGGTTTTTCAGGACGAACCCAACCATCAATCACGACTTGACGACTGCGTGCAACAACCAAAGTGTTTTCTGTACAATCTTTGGTAATCACGCTGCCTGCGCCAGTAGTGGCTTTGTTGCCAATTTTCACAGGCGCAACCAGCATTGTGTCTGAACCGATGCGTACTTCATCACCAATTTCTGTGCGGTATTTGTGAACGCCATCGTAGTTACAAGTAATCGTGCCTGCACCAATATTGGTTTGACTGCCGATGGTGGCATCGCCTAAATAAGTCAGATGGTTGGCTTTGCTGCCTTTGCCAATGCTGGTGTTTTTTACTTCCACAAAGTTACCAATATGAACATCGTCTGCTAATACCGCATTAGGACGTAAGCGTGCAAAAGGTCCGATTTGTGCATTTGCACCAATTTCGCAATTTTCTAGATGGGTAAAAGGTGCGATAACGGTGTTTGCGCCAATTTTTGCATTGTGTATCACGCAATTTGCGCCAATTTTGACGTTTTCACCCAATTCATTGCTGCCTGAAAATACACAATTGACATCAATCACAACATCTTTTGCACAGGTTAAAGTGCCACGTAAGTCAAAACGATTGGGGTCTAATAGTCCTACGCCTTGTTGTAATAAATTTTGTGCTTGTTTTTGTTGGAATGTTCTTTCTAATTGTGCCAGTTGCATT
>JAFSQZ010000236.1 GCA_017446355.1 Neisseriaceae bacterium | reverse complement strand
GAGAATTTTCTGTTTTGTAAATGGCGTATGTGTTTTTTTCTTTATTTTTTTATTTACTCTTTGTTTTTTAAATAGATTTATTTTTGGTGTTTGGCGTTGTTTTTGTGTTGTGGGTAATAAAATGTTCAGGCAGCTTGTTTTAGCTTTTTTCTAATGCTAATTGCTTACCTATTTTTTGTGGATAGTGTGCAAAATCAATATCTGTTTTCGTGGTTTTACTGTAAGATGCTTGTAAGAAATGTTTGTGTTTTAATGTGTATTTTAAAAATTTAATAACGCCATCAATAGGTAATCTGAACGATAAGGAGATTACCACGCATTAACTTCGTTAATGCTCGCAATGACAGGAATATTTAAAGTGAAAAATATGCTTGGGCGAACATTTTTTCTTGATTTAATTTTTGTACGTGTATGGCAAATTTGTCTTTTACAACTTTTACAACTAATGTCTTTGATATGATTTCAGGCTGCCTGAATAAATGGAATGAGCTATGTTAGATACACTCAAAACTACTTTGCAATACCATAAACAACGTGCGATTGATGCTTATCGTGCTGATGGGCAGCCTTACACGTTTTTTCGTTTATACGGACAAGCGGTGGAGGAGATGTTGCAGCGTTTGTGGGCAACGCATTTTTTAGGTGAAAAATGGTGTTTGTTGGCAATAGGTGGTTTTGGGCGCAATGAGTTATATCCTTATTCTGATATTGATTTGGCACTGGTTTCTTGTTATGCGTTCAATGAAACACAGCAACAAAGTATTATTGATTTGGTGCAACAAATGTGGGATTTGTCTTTGGCACCTTCGCTTAAATCAGGCAGCCTGAAAGAATTGTTAATCAGTGCTAACGAAGATTTAAGTGCGCAAACGGCGTTTTTGGAAGCGCGTTATTTGGTTGGTGATGAAGCGTTTGCACAAGAAGTGTTGACAGCATTCAGGCAGCAAATGGACGTGGTGGTTTTTACTGAAAATAAATTATTGGAAATGAAACAACGCCACGCGAAACAACCTGCTTTGGTATTGGAACCCAATATTAAAAATGGCGCGGGTGGTTTGCGCGATATTCATTTGATGATGTGGCTGGCGCAAGCACAGGGTGTGCGTGCAGATTTTCGCAGCCTGAAACACAATAAAATTCTCACGCGAACCGAAACGAAATTATTACGTACGTGTCATCGCCGTTTAGCACGCTTGCGCATTGAATTGCATTTGGCAGCAAACCGTGCAGAAGATCATTTGATTTTTGATTTGCAACAATCTCTTGCCAAAACGTTTCAACTGAATGATGAAAATACACAATCAGGTGTGGAACGTTTAATGCGGATTTTTTATCGCACAGCAAAATCCGTTTTGCAGTTAAATGGCATTTTATTGCCTATTTTGCACGAGCGTTTATGCTGTGATGAGTCCAAAAAGATGGTGGATATTGATAAAGATTATTATCAAGTGGGGACTATGTTGGCGATTAAAGACAAAAATCTTTTTCATCAGCAGCCTGAACATATTTTAAAAGCGGTGGAGTTGTTGCAACACAATCGTCATTTGCATTCACTCGCGCCCATTACTTTACGTGCTTGGTGGGCGGCTTTGCGTAATGTTGGGCGTGATTTGTATCAAAATCCTGTTAACCGTGAACGTTTTTTGCGTTTTTTTAAAACAGGTGATGGTTTGACTCACACCATACGTTTTTTGAATTTATACGGTTTGTTAAGCGAATACTTGCCCACTTGGCACAAAATTGTTGGACTCTTGCAACACGATTTATTTCATATTTATCCTGTTGATGACCATATTTTAACGGTGTTGCGCAATATTCGTCGTTTTGCGATGGAACAACACAGTCATGAAATGCCAATTGCCAGTGCAATTTTTCAAAATTTTCCACAAGAAAAACAATATATTTTGTATTTAGCCGCTTTGTTTCACGATATTGCCAAAGGACGTGATGGCGACCATGCGCAAGAAGGCGTTGCTGATGCTAAACAATTTGCTCGTGATCATTTTATGTCTGAACAAGATTGTGATTTGCTGTGTTTTTTAGTTAAAAATCATTTGCTTATGTCTTTGACTGCGCAAAAAGAAGATATTCAAGATCCTGCTGTGATTGAACGTTTTGTACAAAAAATACATCATCGTGAACATCTTGATGCTTTATATTTGTTGACCATTGCTGATATTCGTGGCACCAACCCTAAAATTTGGAATTCTTGGCGTGCACAGTTACTTAATAATCTTTACCAAAACAGTTTGCGTATTTTATCAGGCGAATTCACTAGCCAAGAATATACTGCCTTAACGCGTCGCCAACACGCGTTATCCACACTAATCGCTCAACAAAACAATGAAAAACAACTGCACCAACTTATTCACGATTTAGGTGATGCTTATTTTGTTCGTCATTCTACCGAAGTCATCACTTGGCATTTACAACAATTAAGTCAACACGGTACAAACACGCCCACCGCCGCAATTCGTCCATTAAATGCTGATACCATACAAGTAATGGTTTATATGCCCAATGACCAACGTTTATTCACCAGACTTTGTCGCATTATTGGACAATATGGTTTATCCATTGCTGCAGCACGCGCATTTATAACGGAACATCATTTTATTTTAGATACTTTTGGTGTTACGCTGCCTGAAAATCGTGATGCCACTGAAATCATCAATATTCAGGCTGCCCTTTTAAGCGATTTGCAACGTTTTGTTTGTGAACCTTATGAAATTTATTGTAAAACACATCATAAACCCAGTAGACGCGCACGTTTGCAGCCGATTACGCCTGATGTGCTTATTTATCCAGATGAAGAGCATTCCGAACATTTTTGTATTGAAATCATCGCCATTGACCGTCCATATTTATTAGCAGATTTAACAGAAGTTTTGGCACAACATCGCATCAATTTAATTTATGCCAAAATTACTACATTGGCAGAACGCGTTGAAGACAGCTTTATTGTAACCAGTCAACAGGCTTGGAATGTTGGTTTGGAGTATGCACTCAAACGTGATTTATTGGCTCAATTATCTTAATGTTTCAGGCTGCCTGAAACGATTTATTGATTATCTTTTGGATAATGTTGATGTTCGTAAAAACGCACATATTTGGTCATGGTGTAAAAATAGTGATTCATTGCAAAAATCCAGCCTAATTTGCCGTCTAAAAAGCCTAAATTGAATACATACACTTTCAAAAATGCCCAAATAGGTCGCAAAACAATATCTCGTAAGAAATACACTGATTTTTTGTTTTCTTCTTGATAACGAATCGCCATTAGTTTTGAGTAGGAGTCAAATTTGCGGTAATAAGCGTCCCAGTTGTCGTAAGTGTAGTGCAACATAGGATTTTTCAAATTTTTTTCAGTATAAGGATAATGCAGTTGAGAATGCACGCGTCCTGTGAAATAAAAATCTTTTTTGGGCAATAGGCGTGTTACAAAATCAGGGTGTAATGTGCCAAAACGCATAGGTTTGCGATGAAAGTGGTTTAAGCGTTTAATGCGATAAGCAAATGGTTCGCCGTCTTGCAATTTTTGTTGAATTTCTTGTGCCAGTTCTGGTGTGATGCGTTCGTCTGCATCAATTAACAAAACCCAATCGTGTGTGGCTTGTTGTAAGGCAAAATTATATTGTTCACCCCAATCGCCATTCATGGCTCTTTGCATCACTTTTGCACCTAATGAGGTGGCAATTTCAGCCGTTTTATCGGTTGATAAATCATCAACAACAATAATTTCATCAGCAAAATCAACAGAGTTAATACAATCGGCAATGTTTCTTTCTTCATTGCGCGCAATAATTAAAGCAGACAGTTTATTCATGGGTGTGAGATTGAATAGATTAAATATTTAAATGTAATGTTTGAGTTGAAAAGGTGGCGCATTATAAGCTGAAATCTTTACAATACTCAAAAATTTTTTTGGTACTCAATGATAAACAATAAGCGATCAGTTAAAAAGCTTTTTGTTTAATAATGGTCAAACTGTTTTCAGGCAGCCTGAAAGTTTTTTTTCTTGTTAATACACTATTTTTTGTGCAACTTTATTTAAACCTTGATTAAGACTATTGAGCATAGCAGCGTAGCCATCGCCGTGTTGTTCTGTGATGACGTGAAAAGGTTTGCTTTGTCCGTTTTGCCATTGTGCGTAACCACTGATTTCGGTTTCGCCACGATAATTGCCTTGAAAACGGTCAATGTAAATGGTTAAGTGGGTTGTTCCTGTGTGGTTTGCTGGGGCGTAGGTGGTTTGACCGAGTTGATTGAGTTTGTTGCATAAGGCGTTGTTTAATGCTTCTTTTAAGGGGCTTGCCCAAAGGTTGTGTTGGGCGAAATTTAGGGTGTATTCATCGGTTTGATACAACAAACTATTGCTTTGTAAAGATTCTGCAAGCACTAAACGAACACCTTGAATGGTACGGTTTTGTTCAGGCAGCCTGAACGCGCTGTCGGGCAGTTGATAATATTGTGTGCTTGGCGTGCTGCCACAAGCGACCAGCATTATTGATGTTGCGAATAGGAAAATTATTTTTTTCATCATATTTATCCTGTTATTTGCCTTTTGGTGTGGGATCGCTGCTGCCTTGTTGGAAAATCAATGCGTTGGGACGTGCGTTGAGTTTATCCAGCAAGGGTTGGGCATTTTTAAGCGTGCGATCTAGGTCTTGCAAGGTTTGTTGCGCATCTTGATAAACAGGTGATTGTGGCGAAATGCCTTGCAAAGTTTTTTGCAAAGTTTGCATGGTTTGATTGAGTTCTTTGGGCAGGTTTTGCGTGCTGGATTGTCCCACTAAATGTTGTGTAGATGACAACAGTTTTTGTAATTGTTTCAGGCTGCCATTGAGTTCTGCAAGGGTTTTGTCTACGGGTAATTTGTTGATTTTTTCCAGTAGTTTGCCCACTTGATTTTGCAATTGGTCTAAACCTGTGTCATTGGTGGCAATAACGGTGTAACCGTGATATTGTGCGCGTGGTTTATAGCCACCTTGACCATCGTTTAATTCAATCAATTTGCTGCCTAATACGAGTTGATGCGTGCCTAATGATGCGGTTAAACCACGATTTAAGGCTGCCTGAATAATGTTTTGCCACGTTTCTTTACTTTGGCGTTGTTCGGCGTTAATGCCTTCAATCAAAAAGGGTTCAATGCGTAGGCGAACAGGAATCCATTGGTTTTGAAATAAACGCGCCTGATCGCCTTGTTCAAAATAAGCAACATCTGCCACCGAACCAATTTGAATGCCTTTGTACATCACAGGTGCGCCACTTTCTAAACCGCGAACAGAACTGTTGAAAAACGCCATATAGTATAGTGTGCGTTCACTGGGTTGATTTTCAATTTCGCTGCGATTGTTGTAGACCGTAAATTCTGCGCCGTTTTGAACGCTTTGTGCAGATTGTGGGCGATATTGTGGACTATCAAAAGAAATCGCACCTGTTATCAAAGCAGAAATAGGGGGCGTGGTAATGTTGATGTTGTTGCCATTTAGGCGCATATCTACGCCACTACTCAACCAAAAGCGGCTGGCACCGTTTAATAAATTTTCATTGGGGCTGTGGATAAACACGCTGTAATGCACGCTTTTATCGGCTGGATTAAATTTCGCGCTTTCTACCGAGCCGACGATATGACTTTCAAATAAAACAGGACTGCCTACACTGACCATTTTACTGTTGGTACCTTTCAATGAAAGGCGAATACCACTTTGTCCCAAAGCAGAAATAGGGGGCAACTCTGCTACTTTAAATTCACGCGCGGTTTCCGAGCTATTGCCTGGTGCAAACGAAATATATGAACCTGATAATAAAGTGCTTAAACCTGTTACCCCATTTTGGTCAATTCTTGGTTTAACCACCCAAAATTGAGTATCCTTGCGCATCAATGCCATACTTTCGCGATTGAGTTTCGCAGTGATTTTTACACCATTACCTGTTTCGTTAAGCAAAACTTTGTTCACGCGTCCAACTTCCACATTCAACACGCGAATGGTTGTGGTGTTGACTTCAATACCGTCTGCATTATCCATTAACAACGTAATTTCATTATGCGACTCATTTAAGGTTCTGACCAATAAATATGCCCCAACTAATGCGGCTACTAATGGAATTAACCACACGGTAGAAATCAATGTTTTACTGGGGCGCACACGCGCAGGCTGCGTTGTATCACTCATTTTTTATCACTTTATAAAGTTTTCAGGCTGCCTGAAAGGTATTCAGTCAGTTTCAACAAATTTATGGACAGTTTTATCCCACAATAAACGCACATCAAAAAAATGTGCCGATAACATTGTTAACACCACGACCAAACAAAAATAAATCGCAGCAGGACCTGGTGTTACGCGGGCGACTTTGCTGTGAAAAGTGGTCATCATAATAATAATCACAAAAATATCAATCATAGACCAGCGTCCAATGGCTTCAGTGATGCGGTATTGCAACGATAAAGCTTTAATGCTCAACAAAGGTTTAAATCGTGCCGAAAATAATAACCACAACATAGACAAAATTTTCAAAGTAGGCACGGCGATGGACGCGCTAAAAATAATGGACGCAATCAGTTTATCGCCGTCATTCCACATAAAAATAATGCCACTCATAATGGTAGAAATTTCTTTGTTCAAAGGATTTTCTGAAATCATAATCGGCAAAAGGTTGGCGGGTACATACAAAATCATTGCCGCCAATAATAATAAAAACGACATTTTCAGGCTGCCTGGACGGCGGTGAAATAATTCTGAATCACACACACGACAAAATACTTCATTTTTGGGACGAAAATGTAAACAACGCGAACAACAAACAGTTTCTTCACCTGCCTGAAAAAAAGGTATTTGGTCGGCGTGTTGAATTTTGCTGTACAGCCAATGTGGCGAAATGGCAACAGAAGTACGCAAAATCAGTATCACCAAAAATGGCATCAACCAAAACGCGACACCAAAATTCACAGCAGCAACCGATTGAATTTTAATATACGCCACCAACATTGAAATAAAAAATACGTCTACCATCATCCATTGCTGCACACGCAACAATAAGCGCATACTGTTGCGCAAAGTTGGCGAAAATTCTTGTTTGAATAAAAAATAGGCGTAAACATAAATCGCTAACAATAAAAATAATAAAGGTAAACCAAAAACAAAAGTGAGCAAAACAGCCGCCAAAAATCCCCAACTGTCCACCAACAAAGCGTGAAACATACCCGATAAAGTTAAAGGTGAAAACATTCCCGTCATTTCAACATTCACAAACGGCAAGCTGTATACCACCACCATCAATATTAACGCCGCCAAAGCACAGGCTAACACGGTAACATAAGGTTCAGGTTCAATATGCACCAAATGATGTCCACAAACCGAACAAATCGCTTTTTGTCCTTGTCGCAACTTGGGCAAGGCAGTACGACTGCCACATTCTGGACAATCCAAAGTGTGGGCTGGCAGCGTGGCACTGGGCAAATATTTTCGTAGCCACTTTTTCGCAAAATATTGATAAAGCCTGTTATCAGGTTGCATAGGGAATAAAATAAATGAAAAAAGAAGAAATTATAACAGAAAGGCTGTTTTTTAAAGTATTTGCTTTAATGCTTTATCATTTGTAAGAAACCAGTGTTGTTGATACTTTTAAAGTTTACGCCTATTTGTAACATTTTCTTTACACGCCATTCAATAATTTCCAGTCTGAAATGATTTTGATGGTTTTCTTTTGTTTCAGGCTGCCTGAAATGGTAACAACCATTAACGAATATAGATAAATTATTAAAGTTAAACAGCGGAAATGTTAAAAATTTCCGCTGTTTATTTTCAGTAGGCGTAAAGTGGGATAACGCGTGCAAAAGTATGTTTTGCAGGCGTTATTTCGCTAACAAATCTTTCCAGCGTTGAATTTGATAACGCACTTGCTCTGGGGCAGTACCACCAATATGGTTGCGGGCATTCAGGCTGCCTTCTGGGGTGAGTACTTGATAAACGTCTTCGGTAATTAAATCGCTGAAACTTTGTAGTGTTGCCAAAGGCAGTTCACTTAAATCACATTTTTGTTCGTCTGCATGACGCACGGCTAATGCAACCACTTCATGACTGTCGCGGAAAGGTAAACCTTTTTTCACCAAGTAATCGGCTAAATCGGTTGCGGTTGCAAAACCTTGCATCACCGCAGCACGCATATTTTCTGGTTTAACACTAACGCCACGCATCATATCGGCATAAATGCGCAAGGTGTCTACCACAGTGTTGACGGTATCAAATAAGGGTTCTTTATCTTCTTGGTTATCTTTGTTGTATGCCAAAGGTTGTGATTTCATAAGCATAATTAAGCCTGTTAAATGTCCAATCACGCGCCCTGATTTGCCACGCACCAATTCGGGAACATCAGGGTTTTTCTTTTGCGGCATAATTGATGAACCTGTGCAGAAACGGTCGGCAATATCAATAAAACCAAAACGTGGCGACATCCACAAAATCAATTCTTCACTTAATCGGCTTAAATGCACCATCATTAAGCTGGCTGCGGCGGTGAATTCAATGGCAAAATCACGATCGGAAACCGCGTCCAAAGAGTTTTGACAAATGGCTTCAAAATTAAGAAGTTTAGCGGTGGTTTCGCGTTTAATGGGGTAGGTTGTTCCTGCTAATGCAGCTGCACCCAAAGGCATACGATTAACGCGTTTGCGACAATCTGCCATACGTTCATCATCGCGCCCTAACATTTCTACGTATGCCAACATATGATGCCCAAAGCTAACTGGTTGCGCCACTTGCAAATGCGTGAATCCAGGCATCACGGTTTCTACATTTTTTTCGGCCAATTCAATCAATGAGATTTGTAGTTCTTTAATTAAGCCACGAATCAGGGTGATTTCATCGCGCAACCATAAACGAATATCGGTTGCTACTTGGTCATTGCGGCTACGTCCTGTGTGTAAACGTTTACCTGCATCACCGATTTTATCGGTTAGACGGCGTTCAATATTCATATGTACGTCTTCTAAATCCAAAGACCATTCTAATCGTCCTGCTTCAATATCGGCTTGGATTTCTGCCATACCGCGTTGAATATCGGCTAAATCTTGCGCGGATAATACGCCAGCTTCGTGCAACATTTGTGCGTGTGCTAACGAACCTTGAATATCCCAATTTGCCAAACGTTTATCAAAATCAATGGAACCTGTGTATTGTTTTACCAATTGCGCCACAGGTTCATTAAAGCGTCCCGACCATGTTTTATTACTCATTTTGTTCTCCATTAAGTTTTCAGGCAGCCTGAAAATGTTTCGTCAAATTTTTTATTCTATACCACAAAAAACATTTGCCATTTGTTGTATGTTTTCAACATATTTATTAGCTATTTTATCTATAAATTTAGAACCGCCTTTTGTCCAAGCCATTACATAAGTTGCATCAATTTTATTTTGATGATTAAAACGATATTTTTCAATGTTATCGTTATCAGTAAAACGAATAAATTTTTCAATTTTCTTTTCTTTTGTATTGAATTCGCATATCGCAGCAGAATGCTTACCATTTGGCGAAGTTTCTTGACTTAAAACGGTAGTATGTAACACATCAGGTAAAATACGTTCTCTTAAAAAAGTAACTTTTCTACTTTCACGCAATTTAGTGCCGTATACACGCAATGTATTACCTTGTTGAAGCCACTCAATTTGATCTTCTTGTATTTTTCCGTCCTTATCATACCAAACCGCCATACCGTCAAATGGCGCGATTTCCCAACTTTCGCATTCACTTTTTTTCACAATTATCGGCTCTTGTTGTTTTTGGTCATTTTCCGAATAAAAATCTTGAATAACGCAATGACCATTTTTGGTGAAACCTAAAATATGACGATAATATTCGCTATCTTCACGATTTTGAACCAAATCTCGATGACCATTTTTCTGTTCAATTTTGGAAAAATAAATGGTTTTGTTGATATTTTGAACAATTTGTGAATGCACATACTTTTTATTTTTGTTGATTTCGTCTAATGATAATTTAAACGGTGTTAAAGTAGGATATTCAGGTATTGGTTCGTTGTGCTTCGGTAGTTTTTTAACGGCATTTTCTATTTGTTTTTCTTTAATTTTTTGCGTCAATTCTTGACGTTGTTCTTCGGAACAAGCGGTTAAAAGGAGATTAACAGTTAAAGATAATATGATGATTTTAAAAAAATTATTCATTTAATTTTGCTCTTGTGTTTTACTTATTGCTTTTCAGGCAGCCTAAAAACATCATTTAATGCTGTTACTGTTTATTGCTTTGGCAATAATTTGCCACGATTAAAAAGTTGGTGTGGATCAAGTGTTTGTTTAAT
>JAFSQZ010000235.1 GCA_017446355.1 Neisseriaceae bacterium | reverse complement strand
TAAAAGGTAAGGGCAACAGTATTGTGATTATTGAACACAATTTAGATGTCATTAAAACCGCCGATTGGATTATTGATATGGGACCTGAAGGTGGTGATGGTGGCGGACAAATTTTGGTTTCAGGCAGCCCAGAAGACGTGGCAAAACACAAAAAAAGTCATACTGCAAAATATTTGCGCAAAATGCTGAAATAAAGATTAACTGCTTGCTTTGCTTGGTTATTATTTTGTTTTGGCTTTGCAAAATAGGGTTTCAGGCTGCCTGAAACCTGGTGGCAGAATTGCTATTATTGATTTCAGTAAAATCTCCCCTGCTTTTTAGGCAAGGGAGATTTTACATATTAGAGATATATTAGAAAAATTGTTGGTCAACAACAGTGCTTAATATGCGTGCATCATTAACACGATTAGCAGTGGTTGTTGAACCTAACACAACCATAATAATGGGTTCTTTACCAATTTGGGCTTGTAGTACCATAGAACGTCCTGATTCGCGAATATAACCTGTTTTTTGTACAGAAATATTCCATAAACCTTCTCGCACTAGGGCATTTGAATTTTTATAAGTTTGGGTTTTTCCTGCGCTGGTGTGAACTGAACCGTAGTTTGAAGTGGAAAAACGACGAATATCACTGTATTTATTGGCTTCTTTTACCATAATGCTTAAATCACGTGCGGTGGAAACGTTGCGATAATCTAAACCAGTTGGTTCATAAAAACGTGTTTGATCCATTCCCAATTTTGCCGCTTTGCGATTCATTGCAGCAACAAATGCTTTCATTCCGCCTGGATAAGTGCGTCCTAATGCGTGAATGGCGCGGTTTTCACTGCTCATCAATCCAAGATGCAAAAGTTGCGTGCGTGTGAGTGTGGTGCCAATGCTTAAACGACTGCTGGTGCCTTTTATGCGGTCAATTTCATCTTCAGTAATCGTAACCAATTCATTCATATTGAGTTTGGCATCAAGCAAAACCATTGCTGCCATCATTTTAGAAATAGAAGCAATAGAACGAACACTGTCCATATTTTTGTGGTATAAAATTTCGCCAGAACGAGCATTCATCACTAACGCAGAACGTGCGTTTAATAAGGGATTAACGTATGCACCTGCTTTGTTTTGTTGTTCAATTTGTTGGAGTTTTTGTTCAATAATGAGTTTTAAAACATCATCGTCATCGTTGGCTAATGTTGGCGTAATTAAACCAACCGATAAGGCAAGTGCTAGACAAATTTTTTTAGAAAGCGACAACATAAGTTCTCCTTAAAAAAATTGGTAACTCAAAAGAAAATTATTTTTATGCGGACGATGTTAGCATTTTTTATGGTAAAAATACAGCGATAAGCTCCCTATAAACTGACATTTTTGGGTAGTTGTTGCCAGAATATTGACGTTTTTTGTCGCCATTGCTTTGAATAATGGGAGATTGATGGCGTTTTGAAAAAATTTGTTAGGAGAAATATTGTTGTTGTATTTTTACACATTTGCGTCTGTTTTTATTTATGCGATACAGAAAACTTTCAGGCAGCCTGAATATTTTGGGGCTGCCTGAAAACGTTTTAATTTATGGTTTTAAAACATCAACACCTTTGGGTGGTGTGAATTTAAACGCATTGCGCGAAAGTTGTGGTTTGGTATCAATATGGGTAAAAGTTAGTGTGGTTTGGTTGCCGAAACTGTCTTTTAATTCCATTGCAGCCAAATTATCGCCTTTAAATCCAATACGGATAAAACGATAACCCGCATTGGCTTTTTTGGGCGTTGCCAACACGTAATCTATGCCATTTTTGCTACCGTCTTCTTTAAGTGAATAACTGCTGTCTAATGCAGTTTTATTAGATAAAATAGCGGCTGGACTATCACCGATGGTTTGGTCTTGATTGGATTGGGTAACTTGTTTTAAGTCTACGTCATAAAGCCAAATATGTTTACCATCGCCCACAATTTCTTGTGCATAAGGTTTACTGTATTGCCATTTAAATAAACCAGGTCGTAAAATTTTAAAGCTGCCTGAACTGGTTTGGCTTTTCTTTTTGGATTGAACAGTTTGTGTGAAGTTTCCAGAAATACCATCGGTGTCGGCATTGAATTTTTTGAGTGCATCAATCGCGCTTGCGTAAGCAGTGTTGAATAATAGTGAACCCAGTAATAAAGTAAAGCTTACTGTTTTTTTCATAATGTGTGCCTTTTTAAAATTAAAATAAAAATAAGAAAACGGAAGCTATTGTATAGCTTTCAGGCAGCCTGAAAAGTATTTTTGCGTTTGTAAAGAATGTGTTATTTTTTAACTTTTTGATTTTTGGTTGTTTTTGTATTTTTCTTTAACTGTTTTTTCATTATGCAAACCGATAATTTTTATTTTCTGTTGGAACAAGCTTTAATCAGTAGCGATGCAGATGAGAAAATCGCACGTACACAAACCATTTGGCAACGTCATCTTTCAGGCAGCCTGAATAGAGAAAAAACGGTGCGTGAATATGATGTTGCATTGGCAGGTCGTCCAGAAAAACCTGAATTGGTGGCACATACCAATGTGCGACAGCGTAAACTGTCTTCTGATGAAGGGTTTGCAGCACTGCTGCACGCGATTTGTCATATTGAATTTAATGCCATCAATTTAGCTTTAGATGCGGCTTGGCGTTTTCGTACGCTGCCTGAACAATTCAATATAGACTGGTTAAAAGTCGCGTTTGAAGAAACCGAACATTTTGTATTGATGCGCGACCGTTTACGTGCTTATGGATACGATTACGGTGATTTTCCAGCACACGGTAATTTATGGGAAATGGCGTATAAAACTGCGTTTGACCCTTTATTGCGTATGGCGTTGGTGCCACGCGTATTGGAAGCGCGAGGTTTGGACGTTACACCAGGCATTCGCAATAAAATTGAACAGCGCAAAGATAAAGAAACTTGCGCGGCTTTGGACGTGATTTACCGCGATGAAGTGGGGCACGTAAAAATCGGTAATTATTGGTATCAATATTTGTGTCGTGAACGCGGATTAGAGCCTATTGCGCTGTTTAGAAATTTGTTGAAACAATACGATATGTTTGTGTTTCGTGGTTACGTCAATATTGAAGCGCGTGAACGTGCTGGATTTAGTCGTTTTGAACTGGATTTATTGGAAAATTTTGAACATTCAATTCAGGCTGCCTGAAACCTAAAATTTTACCGTCAGAAACTCCTGCAAAACCTAACTATGAATAAAAAATCCAAGCTGCCGTAGTGTGGGGCTTCGACCCACCAAAATGTTAATAATTACAAGTATTTGAATTTTAAATATTATATTATCAAGGTGCAAGGCGTTCTTTAAGCCATTCGTTGTTGTGTAGGCGATAACGAATGCGGTCATGTAAGCGACTGGGACGACCTTGCCAAAATTCTATCATTTCAGGCAGCACGATATAACCTCCCCAATGTGGTGGACGCGGAATATTTAAAGGGTGTTTCGCGGCAAAAAAGGCGGCGCGTTTAACCAATACATTTTTATTTTCTATTACTTGGCTTTGTTCGCTTGCCCACGCGCCAACACGACTGGTATAAGGACGACTGTTAAAGTAAGCGTCCGATTCGTTTTCAGGCAGCAGTTGTACCCGTCCTTCAATACGTACTTGTCGTTCTAATTCTGCCCAAAAAAAGGTTAGGGCTGCTTGTGGATTTTCGGTGAGTGCGCGTCCTTTTTGACTTAAATAATTGGTGAAAAATACAAAACCTTGTTCGTTGATTTCTTTGAGTAATACCATACGTGCGCTGATTTTTCCTGTGTTGTCCACTGTGGCAATATTCATAGCAGTAGGTTCGTTGACTTTGGCAGCAATGGCTTCGTTTAGCCAAGTGGTGAATTGCGTTAAGGGTTGTTTTGCGCATTGTGTTTCGGAAAGTTCTTGCTTGCTGTAATCTTGGCGAATGTTGTGTAAATCCATTGTGGTTTCCTTTTTGTAGAGAGCAAGATTATAGCCGAGCGTTTTACAAAATTCATATTTTTGTGTGAAAAATGGTAGACAAAGTATTTTATTTGAAAGATGGTTACATTTATTTGATAAAAGATTTTGGATTTGTTTTAAGGTTTCAGGCAGCCTGAAACGCAAAATAAAGTTTTATTAGGCGTGGTAAAACCATCAATAAAGATTACTGTGCTTTGTGGCAAGGCTTGTGATGATGGTGGTGTTTTGGCGTGCGTGAAGAATAGTGTTAAGCATTTAAGCCGCCTGAATAAAGTGCTATAATCCGCGTCATTTTATAAATAAAAATATGATGTATTATGAAGTTAACCGTTATCGGTTTAAATCACCAAACCGCTCCTTTGCATATTCGTGAACAATTGGCTTTTTCTGCCGATGCGCTGCCTGAATCTGTACGTGAATTGGGATTAAATGCTGCCAGTGAAGCTGTGATTTTATCAACGTGTAACCGCACTGAATTGTATTGTGTGGGCGATGAAGAGGATATTATTCAATGGCTGGCAGCTTATCAACAGTTGTCTGTTGAAGAAATTCGCCCTTATCTTTATGTGCTGGGGTGTAGTCAGACGATTCATCACGCTTTTCGTGTGGCGTGTGGTTTGGACAGTATGGTTTTGGGTGAACCACAAATTTTGGGACAAATGAAAAATGCTGTTGCTGTTGCGCGTGAACAGGGAACGGTTAGCACTTGGCTGAATGCTTTGTTTCAGCGAACATTTGCCGCGGCCAAAGATGTGCGTACGTATACACACGTGGGCGATAATGTGGTTTCTATGGCATCAGCTGCTGTGCGTATGGTGGAGCAACAATTGGGCGATATTGCACAATTAAATGTGTTGTTTGTGGGGGCGGGCGAAATGAATGAAGGCGTTGCCACTTATTTTGCTGCAAAACACCCTAAAATGTTGGCTGTTGCTAACCGAACATTGGCGCGCGCGACCAATTTATGTGCGCATTTGAATGCACATGCACAGGCTTATCCATTGAGTGCGCTGCCTGAAATTTTGCATCGTTTTGATGCGGTGGTTTCTTGTACAGGCAGCGAAGAAGTGATTATTGACAAAAAAATGATGCAGCAAGCGATGAGTGAGCGTGCTGAAAAACCAGTGTTTATGCTGGATTTGGCTGTACCGAGAGATATTGAAGAATCCGTTGGCTGCCTGAAAAATATTCATTTGTTTACAGTGGACGATACCGCAAGCATTATTAACGAAGGTAAAGAAGCGCGTAAACACGCCGCTGAAGCTGCGGAAAGTATGGTGGAAGAAAAAGTTGGCGAGTTTATCGCGTGGCAACAAAGTCGTGCGCAAGTGCCGTTAATTTGTGCTTTGCGCGATGAGGGGGAGCGTGCGCGACAACAAGTGTTAAACAATGCTTTGCGCCAATTGGCAAAAGGCACGCCTGCTGAAGAAGTGTTAGAGCGTTTGTCTATTCAATTGACCAATAAATTATTACATTCGCCAACACGTGCATTAAATAAAGCACGTAGCCACGATGCACCAATGGTGAAAGCTTTATCACAGGTTTATCGTTTACATAAAGAATAATTTTTTCAGGCAGCCTGAATATTTCAGGCAGCGTTTGTTTTACGTTATACATCTTTCATTTTATTGCAAAAGCGTTTGCACACGGAGTTTATGATGACACAAGATATTCAACCCCATCAAAAAGCCAGTATTTTATCGGAAGCTTTGCCTTATATTCGCCGTTTTGCAGGCAAAACATTGGTGATTAAATATGGCGGTAACGCTATGACGGAGCCACATCTAAAAGAAGGTTTTGCTAGGGATATTGTGTTATTAAAATTGGTGGGCATCAATCCTGTGATTGTGCATGGTGGTGGTCCGCAAATCAACAAAATGCTGGAAAAAATCGGCAAAGTGGGCGAGTTTGTACAAGGTATGCGTGTTACCGACAATGAAACCATGAACATTGTAGAAATGGTGTTAGGAGGACACGTTAATAAAGAAATTGTTTCTCTTTTAAACGTACACGGCGGTAAAGCTGTTGGCGTAACAGGACGCGATAACCATTTTATCCGTGCAAAAAAATTAACCGTTAGCACGCCAGAACAGCAAAATATAGACATCGGTCAAGTGGGTGAAATTGACAGTATGGACTGCACACTGATAAAACAAATGGTTGCAGTGGGTTATATTCCAGTGATTGCGCCTATTGGTGTGGGCGAACAAGGTGAAGCCTTTAACATCAACGCCGATTTGGTCGCAGGACGATTAGCGCAAGAATTAAATGCTGAAAAATTAGTGTTAATGACCAATATTACAGGTGTGATGGATAAACAAGGTAATTTGCTCACTAATTTAACACCCAAAAAAATCAATGATTTAGTAGAAGATGGAACATTAAGCGGTGGTATGTTGCCGAAAATTTCATCAGCATTAGCAGCAGCGAAAAACGGTGTCAAAGCCGTGCATATTATTGACGGTCGCGTTCCCAATGTATTATTGCTGGAAATTTTCACCGATAAAGGTATCGGCACGATGATTTTAGGTGAATAACAAACTTTATGAATAATGAAGAGAAATTTACGCGCGAAAAAGTGCTTTGGGTGAAACAGCACAGTCCAAAGCATTTAAGCTTTGCCATTACACGTCCCAATTCATTTCGTTTTTCAGCAGGACAATTTGCGCGATTGGGCTTTATACAAGGGCAAGGATACATTTGGCGTGCCTACTCAATGACCTCCGCAGAATACGCCGAAACGCTTGAATTTTTTGTTATTTTGATTGAAGACGGTGCCATTTCAAAATATTTTGCCAATATTCAGGCAGGCGATGAAATATTATTAGACAAAACCGCACAAGGCTTTTTCCTGCCTGAACGTTTTGTTGATGGACAAGATTTAATTATGCTTTGCACAGGCTCTGGTATCGCACCATTTTTATCTATCTTACAGCAGCCTGAAATTTGGCAACGTTTTAACACATTAGCATTGGCACACAGTGTTTCGTATCAAAACGATTTGGTTTTTAACGATTTTATTGCCAATTTGCAAAATCACCCATTAGTGGGTAATGACTTTCATAAATTACGTTTTGTCCCCATCACCACACGTGAACAAGATGCATCACATCTACATTTCAGGCTGCCTGAAAGCCTAAAAAATGGTACATTAAGCAAAGCCTTTGATTTACCCTTTACGCGTGAACAAAGTCGTTTTATGTTATGTGGCAACCCAACAATGGTGCAAGACACATTTCAAGCATTGTTAAGTCAAGGGTTTAGTATGCACCGCAACAAACTACCAGGACAAATTTTAATGGAAAACGGTTTTTAAAAAACCAAGCACCAAAGAAAACCCAGTTGAAAACAGAAAGGGAAAACAGTGAACAATTTCAATATTTTTATCAGCGCACTCATCAGCGTAGCACTTTTAACAGCGTGTAATAATGGCGCATCAAATGCAGCATCTTCTGCAAACCAAGAAAGCAGTGCGCCTGTTGTTAATGAAACTGCAACGCCGAATAAAGTCAAGTTAAGCAGTAAAGATGGATTGATTAACATCAATGTAGAGGGTGAGTTTGTGGATAAAAGTGGTGATGCACAATTTTTACCAGAAGGTGAAGACCCTAAAAATGTATTGTTGTTGCAATACGATGAAGCGCGTGATGTAAGCATTTCTGCGGTGGAATCAGGCGCGTTAAAAGACAAAGCAGACGCATTTTTTGCCACGCTCAAACAAAATATTGAAAGCGATAAAACCTTAAAAGACGTGCAAGTGGAAACCATCAATGAACAACGTTTGGCTTACGGATTCAGTAGCGGTGAAGAAACAGTCGTACAAGAATACTGTTTAACTGATGTCGCAAGCAATAAACACATTTACACAACCTGTGCCATAAGTGGTCAATTAACAGTGAATGATTTAAAAGCAATTTTAAGCGACGTAAAAATTTCCACTTCTTCGTAAACATATCAACCTTAATTGAAACATTCAGGCAGCCTGAAAAGCGTTATATCATTTCAGGCAGTCTAAATATTAGGATAAACTAATTTATAGTCAAGATGTTAGGTATGAATTCCATTTGGCGATAAGTTTATTTTTTCGTAATTGACTATCCAAATGACGTAAAAGCGTGTAAAATTGCGTCTTGCGTTATTTTCTGTGCTGCATCACAGAAATTTTTTTGTTATTTAAAGAATTTTTCATCCATCATAATTTAAAGAAAGAGAAATGAAATGCAAACCAAGAAAAGACCTAAGTTTTTGGATGTGCACATTTTAGCTGCTGCTTTACCTATTCCTGGTAAGGTTTCCATTTTGCACCGTATTTCAGGTGTTGCGCTATTTGCTATGTTGCCTATTTTATTGGCTTTGTTATCAGGCTCGCTCAGTAGTGGTGAAGCATTTGAATACTACAAATCTTGGGCAGACAATGCATTGGTTAAATTGATTTTAATTGGTGTTTTGTGGGCGTTTTGCCATCATTTATTTGCAGGTATTCGTTTCTTGCTTTTAGATGCACACATAGGTCTTGAATTGCAAGCTGCTCGCCAATCTGCTCGTATTGTGTTGATTGCAGGTGTAGTTGTTGCGCTTATTTTGGGAGTAGCATTATGGTAAGACGTAAATTAGCAGGCGCACATTACGGTTTGCGCGATTGGGCAATGCAACGCATTACTGCAGTAGTAATGATAATTTATACTGTATTGTTCTTATTCTTCTTAATGGGTTTAGCTGGTGCGAAAGATTATTCCGCTTGGCAAGCTTTCTTTGACAAAACATGGGTGAAAGTCTTCACTCACACTACTTTTATCGCTCTGTTTTTACATGCTTGGGTGGGTATGCGTGATTTATGGATGGATTATATCAAGCCATTTTATTTGCGCTTCTTCTTGCAAGCTGCCACCATTGTTTGGTTGGTAGGTTGTACTGTGTATTCTTTCTATGTAATTTGGGGTTGATATTATGACATTTCCTATTCGTAAATTTGATGCTGTAGTAGTTGGTGCAGGTGGTGCAGGCTTGCGTGCAGCGTTGCAACTTTCACAAGCAGGTATTAATACTGCTGTTTTATCCAAAGTTTTCCCAACACGTTCACACACAGTTGCCGCACAAGGTGGTATTTCTGCTTCTTTGGGTAACGTACAAGAAGATAACTGGGAATGGCATATGTATGACACCGTAAAAGGTTCAGACTGGTTAGGTGACCAAGATGCCATTGAATTTATGACACGCAATGCCGTAGATGCAGTTGTTGAATTAGAACATATGGGTATGCCTTTTGACCGTGTTGAAAGCGGTAAAATTTATCAACGCCCATTTGGTGGTCATACTGCTGAACACGGTAAACGCGCAGTAGAGCGTGCTTGTGCAGTGGCGGACCGTACAGGTCATGCTATGTTGCATACTTTATATCAACAAAATGTGCGTGCTGAAACCAAATTCTTTGTAGAATGGATTGCATTAGATTTAATTCGTAATGAAGACGGTGATGTATGTGGCGTAACCGTTATGGAAATGGAAACAGGTGATGTTTACATTTTCCAAGCTAAAGCCGTATTGTTTGCCACTGGTGGTGCAGGTCGTATTTACGCATCATCAACCAATGCCTTTATGAATACAGGTGATGGTTTAGGTATTTGCGCACGCGCAGGCATTCCTTTGGAAGATATGGAATTCTGGCAATTTCACCCAACAGGCGTGGCAGGTGCAGGCGTATTGATTACTGAAGGTGTGCGCGGCGAAGGTGGTATTTTATTGAATTCCGAAGGCGAGCGTTTTATGGAACGCTATGCACCAACTGTAAAAGACCTAGCTTCTCGTGATGTGGTATCACGTGCGATGGCAATGGAAATTTTTGAAGGTCGTGGTTGTGGTCCCAATAAAGACCACGTTTTATTGAAAGTGGATCACATTGGTGCAGAAAAAATTATGCACAAATTGCCTGGTATTCGTGAGATTTCTATTCAATTTGCTGGTGTAGATCCAATTAAAGACCCAATCCCAGTTGTGCCTACTACGCACTATATGATGGGTGGTATTCCAACCAACTATCATGGTGAAGTGGTTGTGCCAAAAGGCGATAATCTAGAAACTGTGGTAAATGGTTTATACGCTGCTGGTGAATGTGCCTGTGCATCTGTTCACGGTGCTAACCGTTTAGGTACCAATTCATTGCTTGATTTAGTGGTGTTTGGTAAATCGGCTGGTCAAAGTATGATTAACTATATTCAATCACAAAAAGAATTCAAAGAGCTGCCTGAAAATGCAGGTGAATTGACCAAACAACGTTTAGATCGTTTAAATAATCAAACCAATGGTGAAAATGTTGATGCCTTGCGTGGTGAATTGCAACGCACTATTCAACTGCATGCAGGTGTATTCCGCACCGATGCCATCTTAAAAGAAGGTGTTGAAAAAGTATTGGCATTGGTAGAACGTTCTAAAAATACCGAAATTGGTGATAAGAGCATGGTTTGGAATACAGCACGTTTAGAAGCTTTGGAATTGGATAACTTAATGGAAGTTGCCAAAGCGACCATTATTGCTGCAGAGGCGCGTAAAGAAAGTCGTGGTGCGCACGCATCAGACGACCACCCAGAGCGTGATGATGTGAACTGGATGAAACACTCTTTGTTTGATTCGGCAAGCAACAGCCTATCGTACAAACCAGTACACACCAAACCTTTGACACACGAATACATTAAACCAGCTAAACGTGTTTATTAAGAACAAATTTCAGGCAGCATTTTTCAGGCTGCCTGAAAACCAAGCCACACAAAGGAACTCATAATATGGAAAAAGTTCGTTTCCAAGTATATCGTTACAATCCTGATAAAGATGTCAAACCCTATATGCAAGAGTATGAACTGGAAATCTTGCCCAGTGATGTAAAATTATTAGATGCTCTTGTAAAACTTAAAGCCAAAGATGACACCTTATCTTTCCGTCGTTCTTGTCGTGAAGGTATTTGTGGTTCTGATGGTATGAACATCAATGGTAAAAATGGTTTAGCATGTTTAACCAATATTCGTGATTTAAAACAACCCATCGTATTGCGTCCACTACCAGGTTTGCCGGTGATTCGTGATTTGATTGTGGATATGACACAATTCTTCAATCAATATCACTCCATTAAACCTTATTTAGTAAACAACACCCCTGCGCCAGAGCGTGAACGCTTACAAAGTCAAGCAGATCGTGATGAATTAGATGGTTTGTACGAATGTATTTTGTGTGCATGCTGTTCAACTTCTTGTCCATCATTCTGGTGGAATCCTGATAAATTCGTAGGACCATCTGGCTTGCTCAATGCCTACCGCTTTATCGCGGATTCACGTGATACCATCACTAATGAACGTTTGGATAACTTAAACGATCCGTATCGTTTATTCCGTTGCCACACCATTATGAATTGTGTTGATGCTTGTCCAAAACACTTGAATCCAACAGGTGCGATTGGCAAAATCAAACAAATTATGTTGGAACGTGCAATTTAATACATAAATAACTAATCCTTTTCAGGCTGCTTTGTTTTTAAGTGGTCTGAAAAATAAGTTGAAAACGGTTATGACTCAATTTAACGAAACCGAAAAACGGCGCATTACATTTCAAATGCGACGCGGTTTATTAGAGCTGGATATTGTTTTAAGACGATTTATCAGCACTGAATTTCCAAAGTTAAACGATGCTGAACTCGCTATTTTAGTAGAGTTATTAAAGTTGGAAGATCAAGACTTGCTTGCACAAATCAATCAAGCAGAACCACCGAAAGAAACTGAATTTGCATCGCTTTTGGAAAAAATCAGGAACGCCTGTCAGGCAGCCTGAATTTTAAATATCGGTGGGCAACACATCTAGGAGAACAAATATGGCTAAAACTGTAACATTGCAAGGCGAAGGCTTTGAAAACGTAGAATTGCCTGTATTGAGTGGCACACTTGGTCAAGATGTTATTGATATTCGTGCTTTAAGCAAAGGCACAGGTATGTTTACATTTGATCCTGGTTTTGTATCAACTGCCAGCTGTGAATCCAAAATTACTTTTATTGATGGTGAAAAAGGTTTACTGTATTACCGCGGTTATCCTATTGAGCAATTGGCAGAACATAGTGATTATTTAGAAGTATGCTACTTGTTGATTTATGGTGAATTACCAACTGCTGAACAAAAAGCAGAATTCACTAAAATCGTTGTTGAACACACTATCTTGCATGAACAAATTACTTCTTTCTTTAAAGGATTCCGTCGTGATGCCCACCCTATGGCAATGATGGTGGGTGTGGTTGGTGCATTGTCAGCGTTCTACCAAGACAGTTTAGATATTTCACAACCAAGACACCGTGAAATTGCTATTTTCCGTTTATTATCAAAAGTGCCTACTATCGCTGCGATGTGTTATCGTTATGAAAAAGGTTTACCATTTAACTATCCACGCAACGATTTAAGCTACACTGCTAACTTTATGCATATGATGTTCAGTGTGCCTTCTGAAAATTATGAACCTAATCCAGTTTTGGTACGCGCATTAGATCGTATCTTTATGCTTCATGCTGACCATGAACAAAACGCTTCTACTTCAACTGTACGTTTAGCAGGTTCATCAGGAGCTAATCCATTTGCATGTATTGCTGCTGGTATCGCAACTTTGTGGGGACCTTTGCATGGTGGTGCGAATGAAGCAGTGTTAAAAATGTTAGACGAAATTGGTGATGTTTCCAAAGTTCCTGAATTTATGGAAGGTGTGAAAGCCAAAAAATATCGTCTAATGGGTTTTGGACACCGTGTTTACAAAAATATGGATCCACGTGCCAAAATTATGAAACAAACTTGTGATGAAGTATTACGTGAATTAGGTTTAGAAAATGATCCTAAATTCAAATTGGCAATGGAATTGGAAAAAATTGCGTTAAATGATCCTTATTTCATTGAGAAAAAATTGTATCCAAACGTAGACTTCTATTCAGGCATCGTTTTATCTGCATTAGGCATTCCAGTATCTATGTTTACTGTTATTTTCGCATTAGCGCGTACAGTAGGTTGGATTTCACATTGGAACGAAGGCGCAAGCGATGCGTCAGCTAAAATCGGTCGTCCACGTCAATTGTACACTGGCGAATCACGTCGTGATTTTGTACCAGTAGAAAAACGTTAATGACAACAGATAGGGCTGTTTGAATATTTCAGGCAGCTTTGAAATAAAGACACACGAGTTTAGGCTCGTGTGTCTTTATTACAAAAATGATGATGATTACTGTATGTTTTTTTACAGTAAGTTTTGCAAAAGACGATTTTTCTATTCATTATGATTGCTGTTTTATCATAGCGACTGATTGATGCTTATTTTCTAATGTTATCCAATATTATCATTGACCACAAAAAACTCATTTTCCCTCAACAAAAACAAATTGCACTTGCGCCTATGGCAGGTATTACCGACAAACCGATGCGACAAATGGCACGTCAATTTGGTGCAACGTGGACAGTAGGGGAGATGCTCACCAGTATTCCTAACCTGCAAAACACGCGCAAAAGTTTACAAAGACGCGATCACAGTGGAGAAAACGGTATTATTGTGATGCAGCTGGCAGGCAGTAATCCCAAACAATTGGCGCAGGCTGCGCAATACAATGTTGAACAGGGAGCGCAAGTGATTGACATCAATATGGGTTGTCCTGCAAAAAAAGTTTGTAATGTCTATGCAGGCAGTGCGTTGATGCAACATGAGAAATTGGTGGCGGAAATTTTAACAGCTGTTGTGAATGCGGTTAATGTCCCTGTTACGCTTAAAACGCGTTTAGGCTGGGACGATGAGCATCAAAATGTATTGAATATTGCCAAAATTGCAGAAGATACAGGAATTGCTGCGTTGGCGATTCACGGTAGAACACGTACGCAAATGTATCGTGGTGTGGCAACGTATGATTTGATTGCACAGGTAAAGCAAAAAGTATCCTTACCTATTTGGGTGAATGGTGATATAGACTCACCCAAAAAAGCCGCCACCGTGTTGGCGCAAACAGGGGCAGATGGTGTAATGATAGGACGTGCAGCGCAAGGACAACCTTGGCTATTGGCGCAAATTGCAGATTATTTACGCACACAAACGCTGCCTGAACCGATTTCTTTTCAGGCAGCCAGTCAAGCCGTATTGCAACACTTACGTGCCATTTATGATTTTTATGGTAATCACGGTGTTCGTGTGGCACGCAAACACATTGGCTATTATTTACAAGCTTTACCGAATAGCCAAGCTACGCGTCAGGCAGCCAATGTTTGCAACGATGTGGAACAACAGTTTGATTTAATAAGATTATTTTTAGAACAATGCGCACAAGAACAGGCGTTTTGGGGAGTGTCATTGATTCAGTCTGCCTGAAAACATTGCAAATCTATTTAGCATTTGTCATTTTGAGCGTAAGCGAAAAATCTTTATAAACAATCAATTTTTCTTACAGAAAATTTAGAATGACGCGTTTTGCAAAGATTGCAGCCTGAAAACTTTATTATTGTGAACGTGATATACTCATCACATCGTAAACAGTTTTTATAGCAATAACAGAGAAAAGTTCTGTGTAGTAAAAATAGAAAGAGAAAAAACATAATGTTGTATTTATTGATTTGTGTTTTATGTAGTGTTTCTTTATCAGTATTACTGCGTTTTTGGGCGTTACCCAAACGCGATTTAGCGCAAGTTATTTGGACAAATTATATAGTAGCCGCTTTTGGGGTATGGTGGTTTTATCACGACTCATTTCACTTTGCATTGCCAAACTTTTCTTCTGGAATGATTTTACTGTTATTAGGCGTTTTATTACCGTCCGTCTTTATTTTATTGTCGCAATCTTTACAAGCAGCAGGCGTTGCCAAAACCGACACCGCGCAACGAATATCCTTGGTTTTACCGCTTTTTATGGCATTTACGTATTGGCAAGAACCTTTGGTTTTATCGCGACTGATTTGCGCTATATTGGGTGTATTAGCATTGATTTGTTTACTGTTTTCAGGCAGCCAAAATCATCATAGCACCAATAAAAAAGGGCAATGGCGTTATTTATTAACCGTTTTTTTTGCATACGGTGTGATTGATATTTTGTTTAAATTATTGTCGCAACACAATGATTTTAAACAAAGTTTATTTATTGTCTTTATTTTAGCGTGGTCGTTTATGAGTGTATTTTTGTTGATGAATAAAATTCATTTAAAAACAAAATACCTGTTGTATGGCGTGGTTTTAGGTTCGGCAAATGGTGCCAATATCGTGCTGTATTTGCTGGCACATCGCGCATTAGCCAAACAACCCAGTTTGGTCTTTTTGATAATGAATTTAGGCGTACTGTTATTAAGCGTGTTGATTGGACGATTATTTTTTGGTGAACGACTTAATCGTGTCAATATGGTAGGGGTTGTGTTAGCGATTTTGGCAATTTTAGGTTTATTTTTCTTTCAGGCAGCCTGAAATCCTTGCAAAACCTAACGTTTTATCTTTGTTATTTTGAGCGTAAACGAAGAATCTTTATCAAATAAAAATAAGATTATCCCATTCGTTTACGTTCAAGGTCAGAATGATGCGTTTTGCAAAGGTTTTAAATTGACGTTTTTAGATTTCTTGCCAACGCATCACCCATTTTACATCGTTGTCTAATTGAATAATTTTGGTGGTTTGCCACGTGTTTTCAGGATTGAGCGCGGCGCGGTTTTCAGGCAGCCTGAATGCGTTTTTAGCGGTGTTTCC
>JAFSQZ010000234.1 GCA_017446355.1 Neisseriaceae bacterium | reverse complement strand
CCCTTTAAATAAGGGGATTGCTACAGTCTTACTTCGTTAAGACTTCGTAATGACGTGGTTTGTTTAAGGTTTCAAGCTGCCTGAAACAACATTCGGCGAAAGCCAAAACCTGAAACATCTTGGTTATTATAAAGAAAAGTTTCTTTAAATCAATAGATTGCCACGCATTAACTTTGTTAATGCTCGCAATGACGCGCTTTTTTAAGTTTTCAGGCTGCCTGAAATCTAAAATTTCACCGTCATTGCGAAGTTTGCGAAAGCAAACTGTGGCAATCTCCTAATCATAAAGAGAACCCTTTAAATAAGGGGATTACTACATTCGTAATAACGTGTTTGTAAGGTTTCAGGCTGCCTGAATGTTGTTGCGTTTATTGTTTTCATAACGTTTAAGCTGATAAATCAATGTAATGGAGATAAGAATAAAAATACTTAATACCGTTAAAAAAACGTGCCAACCGAAAGCGGAATAAATAAAACCTGGCAGGAAACTGCCTAATGCACCGCCACAATAATAAGAACTGATGTACATACCATTGGTAATCGGTTTATGCGATGATGTTTTTTTATTGATGTATGACGTGGCAACTGAATGGGCAGTGAAACTGCCAAAATAAAAAACAATCATTGATAAAAACAACATTGAAAATTGTTCAATATGCAAAAATTGCAATGAAATAAAGTAAACCAATAAACCAAATAATACTGCATTTTCAGGCTGCCTGAATATTTTGACGATGCGGGCAACGTTAAATGAAACAAATACGCCCACAATGTAACCGACATACATAAAACCTGTTTTGGAACCGCTAAACGCGCCTTCTAATCTTTTTAACTCAAAGGGCAAAACGTTTAAAGTTGCCTGAAAAACAAAAAATAAACCGAAAATCGCGGTGAAAATATATAAATTTCGTTTGATGGACAATATCTTGGGAATGTAACCTAATTTGGGTTTAACAAAAGTATTTTGCACTTCGTCCAGCGTTTTGGTTAATAAAATGGCAACCATCAATAAAGCTATGCTTAATACATAAAAGAAAAATCGCCAACCAAAAACATCGGTAAAAAATCCTGCTAATAATCGTCCTAAAAATCCGCCTGCAATGGTCATACCAATGTATGCACCAATGGCTTTGCCAATGTCGTTTTTAGATGAAGTATGCGAAATATAAGACATAATGCTGGTTAACGCGGCAGGCGCGACAAAACCTTGCACAATTCTAACGGCAATTAAATAGGAATACGATGAAACCGATGCAAAAATAAATTCGGAAATGGAAAAAATAAAAAAGGTCGTGATTAACAGCTTGCGTATGGAAACTTTTTCTAATAAATAACCATAGAAAATGGACGAAAAAGAAAGCGGAATTAAAATGGCGGTGGTGAAAAAAGTTGCTTGCGCTTTGCTGATGTTTAACATTTGCTCAAAATGAGGTTGTAAAGGCTGTGGCGCGTACATCACACCAATGGTTAAAATGGTGCAAAGGTACAAAATTATTAAGTTAAATCGTTTTTTGCTCATCATTTTTGTGTTTCAGGCAGGCTGGATTAAGGTTTTAAGTGTCGCACCAAGAAAAGTGAGACGGATTATGGGTTTAATGTTTTTGGTCAGAAATGGAAAAATATTAAGACTAACAAGCATTTTACCGAAATAGAAAAGTACCACATACAATGGTGTTTTGACAATGATTTCACTCTTTAAGAAAAATATCTACTTTATAAAACCTACCATAACCAGTTGAGAAAGTTTTCAGGCTGCCTGAAATAAGAAAGTATGCCATAGAAAAAATGTTGCAATAAGGGTAAATACAAAAATCAGCAATAAAGTGTAAACAATGTTAGCGTTTTCTACATCTTATCCACAAGAAACCCACAATTTTGTTATAATTACGGCTTTTGCAATTTTTACAACGAGGCTCTGATGTTAAACGCCATTCCTTATTTTCAACAACATTTAGAACACGATTTAGGTCGCGTGAATATTGTGGTTAATCGGGCTGTCCAATCAGATGTGGCGTTGATTTCACAAATTGGTACATACATCATCAGCGCGGGCGGTAAACGTCTTCGCCCTATTCTCACGATTTTGGCAGGCAAGTGTTTGAATTACGATGACGATAAATTGTATTCACTCGCTGCAATGGTGGAATTTATCCACACTTCAACTTTGTTACACGATGATGTCGTTGATGAAAGCGAATTGCGTCGTGGTAGAAAAACCGCCAATCATTTATTTGGTAACGCCGCTGCGGTGTTAGTGGGCGACTTTTTGTATACACGTGCTTTTCAATTGATGGTGGGTTCAGGCAGCCTGAAAATTTTGGAAGTGATGGCAGAGGCCACCAATATTATTGCCGAAGGCGAAGTGATGCAGTTGATGAACATCGGCAATATTGATATCAGTGAACAAGAATATTTAACCGTTATCCAATACAAAACCGCAAAACTTTTTGAAGCAGCTGCCCAAGTTGGCGCGATTTTAGCAGGCGCAAATGCCGAGCAAGAACAAGCTTTAAAAGACTTTGGTATGCATATGGGTACTGCTTTTCAAATTATTGATGATGTATTGGATTATTCAGGCAGCGTGGAACAAATCGGTAAAAATGTGGGCGATGACCTTGCCGAAGGCAAACCTACTTTGCCTTTAATTTATTTAATGCATCACGGCAATGAACAAGCAGCCAAAGACGTTAAAACTGCTTTGCAAAATGCTGACCGTGAATATTTTGAAAAAATCCATCAACACGTTAGTCAATCTGACGCGCTTGATTATTGTGTGATTCAGGCACAAAAAGCGGTTGACCGAGCAATTATTTGTTTAGACAAGCTGCCTGAAAACGAAGTAACTCAAGCAATGCGCCAAATGGCAATACATTCTATTAAACGTGTTGCTTGATATTGTTAACAAATCTTTATTCAGGCAGCCTGAAAAGTTTTCTCGCCGTAGTTCAATGGATAGAACGTATGCCTCCTAAGCGTAAAATACAGGTTCGACTCCTGTCGGTGAGGCCAAATAAACCACTTGAAATGATTTCAAGTGGTTTTGTGTTTCTTTTAAACCCTATTTTATAAATAAAATAGATGATTTTTGATGAGTGAATCGATAAACTGTGGATAACTTTATTATCTTTATGAATTTAAATATTTTTTTATGTCAATAAACACAAGGATAAATCCAAAAAATTTTGCTGATAAAAAAGAATAGGTTTACATTTTTTAAATCAAATTGTGGATAAATAAAAGTTATTAAGATGTTTAGCTTTCAGTTTTAACAAAATCGGTTATGATGCTGCCTGAAAATCTTAAAAGGACAAAATAATGAAACAACGAACTTTGGCAAAATCTGTTAATGCAATCGGTGTTGGGCTTCATTCTGGCGAACGTGTTGCCTTAACTTTACACCCTGCTGCTGAAAACACAGGTATTGCTTTTCGGCGTGTTGACTTAACAGATGAACAAGGAAAGATTATTCATTTAAATCCTTATTTGATTAACGACACGCGTTTATCGTCTACAATCGTAACCGAACAAGGCGTTCGCGTAGGCACAATAGAACACATGATGTCCGCATTAGCCGCTTATGGCATAGACAATGTACTGATTGAATTAAACGCTCCAGAAATTCCTATTATGGACGGCAGCAGTTTGCCTTTTATCTATTTATTACAAGATGCAGGCGTTGTGGAACAAAATGCTGAAAAACGTTTTTTGCGCATCTTAAAAGAAGTCAGCATTGAAGAAACAGGAAAATCCGTAAAATTTACACCACACAATGGTTTTAAAGTCCGTTTAACCATTGAATTTGACCACCCAGTATTCAATAAAAGCGCGCCTACTTTTGAAATTGATTTTGCCAAACAATCCTACGTTGAAGAAATCGCTCGCGCCCGTACCTTTGGTTTTATGCAAGAAATAGAATTTATGCGTGCGCACAATTTAGGTTTAGGCGGCAATCTCACCAACGCCATTGTTATTGATGATACAGATATACTTAATCCAGAAGGTTTACGCTATCCAGACGAATTTGTCCGCCACAAAATTTTAGACGCTATTGGTGATTTATATAATGTTGGACACCCTATTATTGGCGCGTTTGAAGGTTATAAATCAGGACACGCTATCAACAATACTTTGTTGCGTACCATATTAGCCGATGAAACCGCTTTTGAATGGGTAGAGTTTCCAGACAACAAAGGTTTACCCAATTCATTTTTTAGCGTAGACACATTAAAATCAGCCTAACCTTTCAGGCTGCCTGAAACCATTAAAACATATTTTATAAATAAAATAGATGAATAGGATTAAGAACACACTGTTTTATTGTGGATAACTCAAAAAATAATATCAAAACAAAAGCTTAATAAACCTAAAACTTTGTGGATAAATAAATTCAGGCAGCCTGAAAAAACGTGGACAATTGTGGATAACTTTGCTGCCTGAAACAAAAAAAGTGGATAAGTCTGGCTTATCCACTTTTATTTACATCACATACCGCAAAATCAACAACACCATAATACTCATTATCGCTGCAATAATATCGTCCAACATCACCCCAAAACCCCCACTAACCTTTTGGTCAAACCACTTAATCGGTGGAGGTTTCACCGCGTCAAAAAAACGAAACACTAAAAATGCCATCAACCACCACAACACAGTTTGTGGCACAAACGCCAAAATCAGCAACATCGCCACAATTTCGTCCCAAACAATGCCACCATAATCGTGTACACCCAAATCGCGTTCAGTTACGTTGCAAATCCAAATGCCGATAAAAAATAACACCACAGATAATATAATCAAACCGATTTTACCGCTGCCCAAAAACAATAAAATCCAAGCCAAAGGCAAAGCAGGTAAAGTACCAAAAGTACCTGGTGCTTTGGGTGCAAGCCCAGAGCCAAAGCCAAAGCCAAGAAAGCGGATAGGATTTTGTAGTAACCATTTCAAAGTGGGTTTAAAAGCAGGTTTTTGTTTACTCATAATATTTCTTCAAAAAAAGGCTGCCTGAAACATTTTCAGGCAGCATAACATTTTATTTTTGATAAGGATTTTCAACAGAATCAATCAATTGTGAAAAATAATGACGCAATTGTGTTTCATCGCAACCCATCAACAAAGCATCTTCAAATGCATCTTGTGCCATTTGAAAAAGTTCGTCCATATTTTCACTCATCACCTTAATTTTCTCGGTGCAAGCAATCACGTTGCCTTGACTATCCAACCATTTAGGCATTTTGGGACACGGCATTTTTTTTCCTATCGTTTTTGTTTCTTATTGCTTGTTTTTTTATCAGCTGTTTTTTTCTTATCAGCGACTTTTTTACCAGTTTGTTTTTTGTCCGTTGTTTTTTTGTTATCAACAACTTTTTTATTGGTCTGTTTTTTATCAGCCGCTTTTTTATCAACCGTTTTTTTGGTGTCAGCAGATTTTTTATTAGCTGTTTTCTTATCGTTTACTTTTTTATCAGCAGGTTTTTTGTTGTCAGTAACTTTTTTATCCACTGGTTTTTTTTCAACAGGCTTGTCTATTTTAGCTGGTTTAT
>JAFSQZ010000233.1 GCA_017446355.1 Neisseriaceae bacterium | reverse complement strand
TTTTTTAACCAGAACACTTACGCTTTGTTTTTTATGCGTATTTGTTTAACAACCTTGACTGCTTGCTTAAATGGTTTTTTAATATCTACCACTCCAATGAATGCTTTCTTATCAGCTTATTATGACAATATAAAGGCTGCCTGAATATTTTCAGGCAGCCTTTATTTTGTCCATTAGTGAGTAATGATGAGATTTTTAGTTATATTGTACATCATTACTATCTATTAAAGTAAAGTACGACAAGCCATAAGTGAAGTCGTTGTCTAAACTCCATTGAATGTGGTATTGTTCTCAATCAGTAAAATTGTTTAAGCTACCCTGCCTGAAAACGAATGGAATATTCTCTTTTTTGAAAGAAATGCTATGAATAAACGTAAACTTCTAACCAAACAGCAAATTACTGAACTTAAAGCTAAAGCGCATCATCTTAATCCTGTAGTGATGATTGGACAAAAAGGTTTAACTGATGCGGTTATCTGTGAAACCGATGCAGCTTTGCGTGCGCATCAGTTAATTAAAGTTCGTGTTTTGGGTGATGATAGAGAAGAACGCATTGAGATGTGCAATGCTCTTCTTGCGGCTACTGAATCACAATTGATTCAACATATTGGTAAGTTGTTAGTGCTTTATCGCGAAAATGAAGAAGAACAGGAAGTTTAAGTTATCAAAATACCTGCCTGAAATAGCTTATTGTTTCATCACAAAGCTATAAATTTTGACAATATGATTCAATTCTGTATAATGGGACGCATCTTTTGCGATGCGGGAATAGCTCAGTTGGTAGAGCGCAACCTTGCCAAGGTTGAGGTCGCGAGTTCGAGACTCGTTTCCCGCTCCAATCATTCTTTTGGTTTCCAAATTTTCTGTTTCTTAATGCTTTTATTTTCAAGGATAAAATCAATGAGTAATCATAATATGACCGATTTTACCAAAGTCGGACAAGAAGTTTCAGAACAAGAGATTGTGTTAAGCAAAACTTACCGTTTGTTGGCATTGTCTTTTTTGCCTTGTGCCTTGGGTGCGGTTGTCGGTATGTTTTTCAATCCTTTTGTGATGATTAGTAACTACTGGGTAGCCATTATTGCCTTTTTTGGTTTTTTCTATGGAATGTGTTTTCTTATTGAAAAAAATCGTTATAGCCATATTGGTGCAATTTTGTTGATGGTGTTTACCTTTGGTATGGGTTTGATGTTATCTCCATTATTGGCTTATGCGAGTATGGTTGATGGAGGAAAGCTGGTTGCTGTTGCTGCTGTAATGACTGCGACTATTTTCTTTGCTATGGCAGCTATGGCACGCCGTGCTAATATCAATACTCACGCATTGGGGAGTTTTTTAGGTATTGGTGGTATTGTTATTATGATTGGTGTGATTGCCAACTTGTTCTTGCAATTGCCTGTATTGAGTTTAACTTTAGCTGGTTTGTTTGTGATATTTAGCTCTGCTGTGATTATGTGGCAAGTGAGAACAGTTATTGAAGGTGGTGAAGACAGTCATATTTCTGCTGCATTAACTATTTTTATTTCTCTTTATAACTTATTTAGTAGTTTGTTGCGTATTCTTATTGCAATAGCTGGTGATGATTAACAAGAAAAACGCCGTATTTTGCTACGGCGTTTTTTATGTCTATCGTTTTCAGGCTGCCTGAAAAATAAAAGCCACTCTTTAAGAATGGCTTTTATTTAAGATTATGCACGCTTTAATCTTTTATTTTGAAAACTTTATTTTTAAAAACTAATGTCCAGCATTTCAGCCACTTCTTTGGGTCTACAACCATCTCTATCGGCAAATTCTCCACCACACATTTCGTTAATTGATTTAAGAACGGTGTGTAGTTTACAACTATCGTGTTCACGTTCCCCTAATTCACAAGCCATACCGATAACTTTTGTGGCGAGCGATAATTTGGGTTTCATACCAGTCGTTTCAAGAGCTTCTGAATCAATATTTGCTGCACCAATATAAAGACACGCGCTAGCGTGATTATTTATACACCCTTTTGCCAAAAGCGCTAATGTTTGCCTTATGCTTTCTTTATCACTTTTTATTGCATACATTTCAGCACGCTTATAACAAGCTTCACCTGAACCAGCATCACAAGCTTGCTCAAAAAGTGTTGCTGCTTGCTTATGGTCTTTTTTATCATAAGCAGCAACCCCTTGTTTGTACACACTTTCTGCATTTTCAGCCATTGCCAAAGAAGATATTGCAGCCAAACAGATACACGCTATAAAAGATTTGATGTTCATTGCTTATTTCCTTTATAAAAAAACGGACACCATTAAGTTTCTTGTTAAGCAAATATACTGGTATCGTATGTGCGATACCAGTATTCAGCGTTATTTTGCAGGAATATATCCCATACGTTGTTTCAATGAAACAGGGCGACCGAATAAAGAAGTGTAATAAGCGGTGTTGGTCATCACTTTTTTCACGTAATCACGCGTTTCGTTAAAGGGAATGGTTTCTGCGTAAATCGCACCTTCTAGGGAAGAATAGCCTTGCCATTTTCTTGCGCGTCCTGGACCTGCGTTATAACCCGCTGTGGCAAGTACTTCGTTGTTTTGTAAACGGTTTTTGGTGTCTGCCATATACCAAGTACCCATTAAAATATTGCCATTCATGGTGTATAACTCGCTGCTGTCCATACCGATTTTTCTGGCAATTTCGCGTGCAGTGGCTGGCATCACTTGCATTAAACCTTGTGCGCCAACGTTGGATTGTGCGCCAATCATAAAGCGGCTTTCTTGGCGAATTAAACCATAAACCCAAGCGGCATCAACGCCGTTTTGTCGGCTGTACATTTGCACCAAGTCTTGAAATGGGGTGAGATAACGTAGTTGATAATTGAGCAACACATTGGTTTTATCGGCACTGTTAATCGCCATTTCATAAAATTCGTTGTTGTAAGCTAATTGGGCAGCAACCAATAGCGCGGATTCATCAAAATCACGTGTGGCAAAACGCCATTCATTTTGTGCTTGACGACGCATTGCGGTGTTGCTGTATTGTTTACTGGCGTGATACAAAGTCAATGCACGGGCAATCGCGCCGTTTTTTGCCAAAGCGTTTACGTCTGCTGTGTTCGCTGGGCTAACATTGGTTTGCGTATTGATGCGTCCGCCAAGTTCTTCGGTTGCCAATACTGCATAAAAATTACGTCCACTTTGTGCTGCTTTTTGATACAAGGGTTTTGCTTTTTCAGGCAGCCCTGTTGCACTTAATGCGCGTGCTAACCAATATTGCCAAGTTGGGGTTTGTTGTAGTGATTTAGGCATACTGTTAATCACATCGCGCAAAACGTTCCATTGTTGCAAACGTAAGGCGGAACGTGCATACCATTCAAATTGTTCGGTATTGAGTTGATTGGCATTGCTTAAATGGTAAAAATTTAATGCTTGGGCAAAGTTTTGATTTTTGGCGTGTGCTAATGC
>JAFSQZ010000232.1 GCA_017446355.1 Neisseriaceae bacterium | reverse complement strand
GCCGCATTCCTACAAGACGCAGGTTTAGCGTGCGAAAAAATCAACAAAGTGCGAGAAGGCAGACCCCACATTGTTGATGCCCTAAAAAACGGCGAAATCGCTATGGCAGTCAATACCGTCAATAATGACGCAAAATCCATCAAAGACAGCCACGCCATACGCCGCAACGCTTTGAACGGCAGAATTCCACTCTACACCACCACCGCAGGCGGAGCAGCAGTCGCCGAAGCGGTGCAAAGTTTGAACAAAACAAGCGTGGTAAGCGTACAGGAAATGCACGGTTTGAAGTAGTTTGTTGATTTTAATAAATAAAACACGCTGCCTGAAATGGTTTCAGGGAGCGTGTTTTTTGTGGGAGATAAGTTTTATCTTGCTTATTGACATATCCAAATTGTTACGATAGAATTTCCGGGAATTTTTCAGGATATTTTAGGGTTGCTTGTATGCCATTATTTATTGCTCAAAAGCGTCAAGAATTAGGCTTATCACAAAAAGAGTTTGCATTATTGTTGGGTATGAACGATAACGGCGAACGAACTGTGCGTGGTTGGGAAAATGGTGAACATTATCCATCTCCTACTCGTTTGAAATTGATTGAAAATCTGAAAGCCAATTATCCATTAAAAAGCAATCCTCAAAATGCACATTTTACTTTTATTGATTTGTTTGCAGGTATTGGCGGTATTCGTTTGCCATTTCAGCAACTTGGCGGACATTGTGTGTTTTCCAGTGAAATAGACAAACACGCCCAAAAAACCTATTTTTCCAATTATGGAGAATATCCAAGTGGTGATATTACGCAAATTTCTGCTTGTGATATTCCAAATCACGATATTTTATTGGCAGGATTTCATTGCCAAGCATTTTCACAGGCAGGCTTAAAGAAAGGGTTTTACGATACTCGTGGCACAATGTTTTTTGAAATTCAACGCATTTTAGTAGAAAAACGCCCCAAAATGTTTCTATTGGAAAATGTGAAACGCTTAAAAACTGATAAAAAAGGACAAACTTTTCAAACCATTTACGATATTCTGACAGGAAATTATCAGGGAGAATTAGCATTGGATAATGATGTTCCGATGTCAGAACAAGCACGCCAAGCATTTTCTCAAAAACTCAATTATTGGGTTGATTTTAAAGTATTACGAGCCGCAGATTTTGGTGTGCCACAAAATCGCGAACGCATTTTTATTGTAGGATTTAACAAAGATTATTTTGATAAGGTTGATGATTTTAGCCAAATTTTTTCATTTCCACAGCCAACTTTTGAACCGACTTGTGTTGGCGATATTTTAGAAGATATTGCTATTGACGATACTCAATTTACTTTATCTGATAATTTGTGGCAGGGACACCAAAAACGCAAAGCAGAACACATAAATAAAGGTAACGGCTTTGGTTATAGTCTATTTAACGCACAAAGTTCTTACACCAATACAATCAGTGCAAGATACTATAAAGACGGTTCGGAAGCCTTAATTGATCAATCCCATTTAGGCAAAAACCCACGAATGCTAACACCACGAGAATGTGCAAGATTGCAAGGGTTTCCTGAATATTATTTGGTTGATGCTGTTTCCAAAGCCCAAGCATATAAACAATTTGGTAATTCTGTTTGTGTTAAAGTGGTTGAAGCCGTTGCCAAACAAATGTTGATTGCTTTGGAAAAAGCCGAACAAATTCAAAATGCTTAAAATGGAAATGGCGGATATTCTCGCATAATCAACGAGTTCCAAAAGTCATTATCGGCTCGCCATTGTGAATAATTGCGATTATTGCCAACATACATTCCGCTATCAAAATAGACAATACCTTGACGCACCAAATTTAACCAATCATCAAAACTGAATGGATTGCCAAAAGCAATACGGTCGTAAATGCCGTTTTCATTACGAAAACATTTAAACCAACCATTTTGCGAAAATTTAGCGGTTAATTTATTTTCAAGCCACACTCTACTCCAACTGGCTAAAATAATGTTATCTCGTTGATATTCTTGTGGAATAGTTGCTGATTTATCGCTTCTTGGGTCATTGCTGTAATCGTAAATAATGGCAATGGTATCATTTTCGTCTATAACCATTCGTGAGCCATTCCAAGGCGAAGGAGTATCAATTTTAGGAATAGGCGAACCTGACCAAGAATATCGATTTCCTTTTTCAGGATTAGGTTTGCCAAACATTTCAATAAATTGATTGCGTGTTAATGTTGAATTTGGATTATGACGACATTTGAATACATAATAATCGGCACTCCAATCGCCAAAAGTGGTCTTGCCACTTGTGGTTTGATTTTTCATTTCAAACCCTAATAAATCTGCTTCATTATTGGCATTATGGCAAATACCCATTTGAGTTTCTAACCAATGACCAACCGCCCCATCGTGGCGTGGATTGGCTTGGGTTGTGTCAGGTTTTTTGCCATAAACATTGTCTAAAAATCTACGAACAATTTCTAACTCTTGCGATGACACCATCTTTATGCTCCAAAAAATAAATTCACAACACATTGTATTGTATTTTAGTTTGTTAGCGAAACCACAAGTCAGGCAGCCTGAAAGCGATTGCAAGCGAATTTTTATCCGCAGGATACAGCCTATGTGCCACCGAAGGCACCGCCGCATTCCTACAAGACGCAGGTTTAGCGTGCGAAAAAATCAACAAAGTGCGAGAAGGCAGACCCCACAT
>JAFSQZ010000231.1 GCA_017446355.1 Neisseriaceae bacterium | reverse complement strand
TTTCCCGCTGCTAACAACACTTCTAATAAGCGCAAACCATATGGAAAACCTGATGCGCCTGTAAAAGCAAGTGTAATAGTTTGAATATTATCGCTACCATTGTTTTCAGGCAGCCTGAAAGAAGTGGACTCACTACTTGAATGTACTTTATCTAATTGTTTTGTATCTAACGATTTTTTATTTGACGGTTTTTTAGCTAATGTTTTTTTGTCTGCAAACTCTTCATCTGAATGTTCTTTATCCAGCCAACCTCTTGGTTTATTCGTTGCTTTTTCCAATTTACGTGCTACATTATTACCCAATTCTATGGGTTGTCCATTAGCACCTATTTTTTTGCCACGTATTTGATAGAAGTAAGTGGGCTGTGTGTAACCACACAAACGAGATAATTTCGCAATATTGCCATACTCTTTAATCAGTTTCAGAAAATTTTGATAACGAATGTCTTTGATATTACTCATTTTTTAGCTCCTGTTCACATAAAACATAACCACTCATAAACTATTAAATTATTAAACTATTACATAGTATATAAGCTATTATTATAAACCAATCAATCAATATATCTCTAAAAAAATCTATTGAAACAAGTAAATATTTCTTTTTTGGTTACAGTACAACATCGTTTTCCACAAATTATTACATATTCAGTGTAAACCATACACCGTTTACTCACGGTAACTTGTTGCTTTTATGAAAAAAATAAACAAACATTGACTTTATTTAGGTTAAAATATTTGTACAACTCATCACAAATGTGATGGCTCATCTTTGCACTTTGCTAATCTGAAAAATCCAGCTTAATAAAATACAAAGGTTTCTCGCTTTATTCAAAAATGACAATAATCATTAAAAATGTAAAAATGATAAAAGAATGTTTTTGCAAAGTTTCAGGCAGCCTGAAAACAGTAAACTTAAAATGACAATGAAACAGGGGAGATATAATGAATAAACACATTTTGTTTTTAAGTTTTTTCTTTGCCTTACCTGCTTTGGCAGACGGTAAAAATGCCATTAATCAAGTGCATGACAATATTGCATCTGGCGTAGACAAAACCGCAGAACACATCAATAATTGGCTAGGCGAAACAGAAGCCCAAACACCTGCTTCGGCAAGTTTGCGCGTTATGTTGGACACTCATTGGAATAAAGATGATGGCGTTGCTTTTAAACCCCGTATTCGCGGTCGTATCAAACTTCCTGTTTTAGAAGAAAAAATCAGCGTTGTTTTTGGTGATGAACGTTTGGATACAGAGTTTCCCAATCATTTAGATGCTGAACCATATACCCACAACGACAAAAATAAACAATTTGATTACGCACAAAGTCGTGATGAAAATGCCGATTTGGCTTTGCGATGGTCGCAACTTTTTAAACAATTAGACATTAAAACCGATACCGATATTGGTATTCGTTCAGGCAGCGATCTTTATTTGCGTCTTCGTGCCGAAAAGAAATGGCAACATAACACGCAATTATCCAGCCGTGCTGAACAAACTTATCGCTATGGCATCAAAAGTAAACATCATTTTCGCAGTGAATATGAATTGCGTTGGCAAGAAAATCAAAACCGCTTTATCAACAATGAAATCGGTATAGAATTTAATCACAACGATGGCGAAAACAATTGGACTTGGGACAATCATTTATATCGTCAACATTATTATTCAGGCAGCCGCAGTTTAAATTACGGACTTTATACTGCTGGTGGTTTAAATCATCAAAAACATCAATTAAACAGTTACGGTCCTTTTATCAGCTGGCGACAACCTGTTGGCTATCATTGGTTGTTTACCCAAGCAGAACTAAATTATTTGAATAATAAAGATGAACACCGCAATCATCGTTTAGGCGCGTTTTTGCGTATTGAGGCTTTGTTTTAACCTAACGGTGAAATAAACTTCGTTTAAATATTTACATCACGCTTGGACAAAACAGCCAAGCGTTTCTTGTTTTTATTGATAATAGTGAATAGTAAAGTATGATTTACAAAATGTTCAGGCTGCCTGTAAATTCAGTTCCAACGAAGTCAACACTGAATTTCTGCAAACAAAGTCAAAACATTTTTTATCATCTCGTTTTTTCATTTTTATCTAAAAATAACAAAACACTTGCACAATCACATCAGTTGCGTTATCTTTCTCATTCTTTTTTTACAAACTCTGCGTCAATTCCGACTGCTTAATAAAAGATTGTTGTCATATCTTTTACGGTGCGCGTACCCTAAATCGCTGCTCGTTCAGGAAGCATTATAGGTGCATAGACAAAATCCTTATTTTTCTCTCGGTTTTCGCGCAAAACAAACGAGGTTATCATGCAAATTTCAGGCGCACAAATTCTTGTGCATAGTCTTCATGCCGAAGGCGTTGAATACGTTTTCGGTTATCCTGGTGGTGCCGTTTTAGAAATCTACGATGCCATTTATCAATTACACAAGTTTGAACATATCTTAACGCGACACGAACAAGCCGCTGTGCACGCTGCCGATGCTTATGCACGTAGCAGTGGCAAAGTTGGCGTAGCTTTGGTTACATCAGGTCCTGGTGCCACTAATGCCATCACTGGTATCGCTACTGCATACAGTGATTCTGTTCCTTTGGTTGTGATTTCTGGACAAGTAGCATCTTCTGCCATCGGTACTGATGCTTTCCAAGAAATTGATATGATTGGCGTTTCTCGCCCTTGTGTGAAACACAATTTTTTGGTTACCAGTGTTGATGAGTTAGCTTCTACCATTAAAAAAGCATTTCAACTTGCTGCTTCAGGTCGTCCAGGTCCTGTGGTGGTGGATATTACCAAAGACGTTACCCAAGCATTGTCCAAATTCTCTTACCCACAAGAAGATATTTTCATTCGCTCTTATCAACCTGTGGTAAACGGTCATATTGGACAAATGAAAAAAGCCGTACAAATGCTTGCAGCAGCCAAACGTCCATTGATTTATTTTGGTGGTGGCGTAACACTGGGTAATGCGGCTACTGAACTGACTGATTTAGTAAAACTCATCAATGCACCGTGTATTGGCACACTAATGGGTTTAGGTGCTTTCCCTTCTAGTGATAAACACTTTTTGGGTATGGTGGGTATGCACGGCACTTATGAAGCTAATTTAGCGATGCAAAATGCTGATGTTGTGCTGGCAGTTGGTGCGCGTTTTGATGACCGTGTGGTATCTGTCCCCAGCAAGTTTACAGAAAACAACAAAAAAATCATTCATATTGACATTGACCCATCTAGCATTGCTAAACGCGTAAAAGTTGATGTACCTATTGTAGGCAATGTAAAAAATGTTTTAAATGACCTCATTGGTTTATGGAAAAAACAAAATTTAGCGTTTAACAACAATCAGTTGGAAAAATGGTGGCAAAAAATTGAAACATGGCGTGCACGCGAATGTTTAAGGCTGCCTGAAAGTGAAGACAGCGAATTGATTTTGCCACAATATGTTATTCAAACTTTGGCAAAAATCACCAACAACAATGCCATCATTACATCAGATGTCGGACAACACCAAATGTTTGCCGCACAATACTACCCTTTCCAACGTCCACGCCAATGGCTAAATTCAGGCGGTTTAGGCACAATGGGGGTTGGCTTACCTTACGCAATGGGTGCATATTTAGCCAATCCAGACAAAGACGTTTGTTGCATCACAGGTGAAGGCTCTATTCAAATGAATATCCAAGAATTAAGTACCTGTGCACAATACAAACTCCCCATCAAAGTCATTTGTCTGAATAACGGTTATCTTGGTATGGTACGCCAATGGCAAGAACTGTATTACAGTAACCGCGAATCAGAAACCTACTTCCAATCGTTGCCTGATTTTGTCAAACTTGCTCAAGCTTATGGACACGTTGGTATGCGCATCACGAAAAAATCTGATGTAGAAGGTGCGTTACGTGAAGCACTTGCCCTTAAAGACAAATTTGTATTTATGGATTTTGTAACCGATCGCAAACAAAATGTTTACCCAATGGTGGGCAATGGCAAAGGTTTAGACGAAATGGTTTTACCATTACATATGCGCGAAACCAAAGCCGATGCTGATGTAAACGATGTAAACGATCGCGACTACGATACAAGGAGCGTGCCATAATGCGACACTTAATATCTGTTTTAATTGAAAATGAATCAGGTGCATTAAGCCGTGTAGTGGGACTATTTTCTGCTCGCGACTACAATATTGATGCCCTTTCCGTTGCGCCAACAGAAGACAAAACGCTTTCACGTATGACCATTCTCACCAGTGGCAATGATCATATGATTGAACAAATCACCAAGCAGCTTAATAAATTAGTGGAAGTTGTGAAAGTCATAGATTTAAATGAAGGTCGCTATGTTGAGCGTGAATTGATGTTGGTAAAAGTGCGTGCACAAGGCAAAGAACGCGATGAAATTTTGCGTCTAACCGAAATTTATCGTGGTCATATCATTGATGTTGCTGAAAAAAGTTACACCATTGAATTGACTGGTACTAGTGAAAAACTAGACAGTTTCCAAGAAAATCTTGGTAAAGGTTTAATTATAGAAGTGGTACGCACAGGTGCAGCAGGCATCGGTCGTGGTGAACGCACTTTGAAAATTTAATTTCATCAAACACAAAATCGGAACAAGTCTAAAAAAAAACTTGTTCCGATTTTTTATGCCCCACCATACTGGTTCAACCTAAACATTACAAACTCAACTGAAAACCTTTGCAAAAATCATTAAACCATCATTATCGCTTCACAAAAAAATCTTTTGACAAAACATTCTTTCGTTACACTTTACTCAAAATAACAAGCGTTACAAAGTTTTCAGGCAGCCTGAAAAACAATTTTTCAATATTCATTATTCCGAATAAAAGCAAAAAATAAATACGCATAAAAAACAAAGCGCAAGGAAGTTGTTTAAAGATTTTTAGAGAAAGTACTTGTCAAATTTATAGGTTAAGGGTATGATTCGCCTTCTTTGCTGAACGAACGTAGTTTTGCGCGAGTTAAGCAGTGTTCTTTAACAAAACAGATACCGATAAGTGTGAGTGTAGTTGATACTCACACTGTG
>JAFSQZ010000230.1 GCA_017446355.1 Neisseriaceae bacterium | reverse complement strand
TGTTTAAAAACATTTTTCAGGCAGCCTGAAACTTTTGCAAAACGCGTTATTTTGAGTTTTCCCGTAGGAAAATGAAAAATACCAACTGATTGTTTTATAAAAGAAAGCTTCTTTGCTTTTGCCCAAAATAACGAAATTAGACTGCTCATTGAGATAAGTGAAAAATTTTATCCAACTAAAACAGAAAATGAAATTTTTCACTTTGCTACGGAAAGTTCAGAATAACGCGTTTTTCAGTGGTTTAAAGTTATTTTTCTTGTATCAAAAAAAGCGAAGAATCTCTTACAACAATGGTGAGATTCTTCGCCTTATTTTAGTATGACCAATAATGGACGTGATTTTTGCAAAAGTTTTGGTTTGATTATTCCGTTAATTTTGCCAAAGCATTTTTCACTTTGTCCATTTTGTCATTTAATTCAGCTAACTCGGCGCGGTCTTTTTCCACCAAGTGTGCAGGTGCTTTTTCTACGTAACCTGGTTTAGATAATTTAGCATTGAGTTTATCCAAAGCTTTTTGGAGTTTTTCAGCTTCTTTATTTAAACGCGCGGTTTCGGCGGCTTTGTCTACTTCCACTTTTAACATTAAGCGCGCGCCATTCACAACAGCAACAGGCGCATCATCGCTTTCAGGCAGCGTGTCTACTTGTACGGCTTCGCTTAATTTTGCCAACATAGGTAAATACGTTAAGTAGTCGCTTAATGTTTCTTGGCTTTCTACAAACAAAGGAGCTTTTACGCTGGGTTGAATACCCATTTCACCGCGTAAGTTGCGCACAGCACTCACCAATTCTTGCAAGGCGTTCATTTTGTTGAACGCACTTTGGTCAATGAGTTCAGCATCGGCTTTGGGGAAGTTTGCCAACATAATGCTGTCGGTGGTTTTTGCGTCTGCCATCGGCGCAATGGTTTGCCACAATTCTTCGGTGATAAATGGAATAATGGGGTGCAACAAACGCAGCGATGCTTCCAATACGCGCAATAAAGTGTGGCGTGTGGCGCGTTGTCTGCTTTCGCAACCTTTTTGCAATTGTACTTTTGCTAATTCTAGATACCAGTCGCAAAAATCGTTCCAAACAAAACTGTATAGCGTTTCCGCAACCAAATCAAAACGGTAGGTTTGATAAGCAGTGTTTACGGCTTCGGTTACTTGTTGCAATCGTCCAATAATCCATTGGTCGGCAAATGAATAGGCGCGTGGTTCGTTGGCTTGTGTACCATAACCGCAGTCTTGGTTTTCGGTGTTCATTAACACGAAATTGGTGGCATTCCAAATTTTGTTGCAGAAGTTGCGATAACCTTCGGCGCGTTTGAAGTCAAAGTTTACAGAACGTCCCAAGCTGGCGTAGCTTGCCATTGTGAAACGCAATGCGTCTGTACCCATTGCTGGAATGCCTTGTGGGAAGAGTTTTTCTGTGGCTTGGCGCACTTGTGGTGCCGTTTCGGGTTTGCGTAAACCTGTGGTGCGTTTTTCTAATAATTCAGGCAGCTCAATGCCGTCAATTAAATCCACTGGGTCAATAACATTGCCTTCGGATTTGGACATTTTTTTGCCTTCGTGGTCGCGAACAATGCCGTGAATGTAAACATCTTTGAATGGCACTTTTCCTGTGAAATGCGTGGTCATAAAAATCATTCGCGCCACCCAAAAGAAAATGATTTCATAGCCTGTTACCAATACATTAGAAGGCAAAAAGGCTTTTAAGGCAGCACTTTCCGCTGCGCCATCTTGCCAATCTAGTGTACTGAAAGGAACAAGCCCAGAAGAAAACCAAGTGTCTAATACGTCATTATCGCGTGTGAGTTTGACGTTCTCACCTGCTTGTTGTTGTGCTTCTGCTTCGCTATGTGCGACATAAATTTGACCGTTTTCATCATACCACGCAGGAATTTGGTGTCCCCACCATAGTTGACGTGAAATACACCAATCTTGGACGTTGTTCATCCATTGATTGTAGGTGTTAATCCAGTTTTCAGGAATGAATTTGATTTTTCCGCTATCGGTGGCAAAACGTGCTTTTTGTGCCAAACTCATACCTTTGAATTCGCTTTCAGGCTCACCATCTTTGGCAACGGCATTCATATCCACAAACCATTGATTGGTCAGCATCGGCTCAATCACGCTGCCTGTACGGTCGCCTTTTGGGGTCATCAGTTTGTGTGGTTCAATTTTTACCAGCAAACCCTGTTTTTCTAAATCAGCAACGATTTGTTTACGCGCAACAAAACGATCTAAACCAGCGTATTGTTCAGGCAGCCTGAAAGAAGTTTGTGGCGTGCCACGATAATCTACTACTTCTGCATTGGCTAAAATTTTGGCATCAAGACTTAATACGTTGACCAATAAAGTATCGTGGCGTTTACCGACTTGATAGTCGTTAAAATCGTGTGCAGGCGTAATTTTTACGCAGCCTGTACCAAATTCACTTTCCACATACTCATCGGCAATCACAGGAATACGGCGGTTTGCCAAAGGCAATAATAATTCTTTGCCAATGAAACGCGCGTAACGCTCGTCATCAGGGTGTACAGCAACCGCAACGTCGCCCAATAAAGTTTCAGGGCGTGTTGTTGCCACCACCAAACCTTCGTTTGGATTATCTGCAAATGGATAACGAATGTGCCACATAGAACCGTCTGTCTCTACGTTTTCCACTTCCAAATCAGAAACCGCAGTACCCAATACAGGATCCCAGTTGACCAAGCGTTTACCACGATAAATCAAACCTTGTTGATACAGTTTAACAAATACATCAATCACAATTTTGGCGCGTTTTTCGTCCATTGTGAAATATTCGCGCGACCAATCGGTAGAACAGCCCACACGGCGCATTTGTTTCGTGATGGTGCCACCTGATTTTTCCTTCCATTGCCACACTTTTTCCAAAAAAGCTTCGCGTCCCAAATCTTGACGCGTAATATTTTGCGCCGCCAACTGACGCTCCACCACAATTTGTGTAGCAATACCTGCGTGATCCATACCTGGAATCCAGCACACTTGTTTGCCCTGCATACGATAATAACGCGTTAAACCGTCCATAATAGTTTGATTAAACGCGTGTCCCATATGCAAAGTGCCTGTTACATTAGGAGGGGGTAACTGAATAGAAAAGCTATTATCAGCACTTGCTTGATTCATATCAGGTTTGAAATAACCTTGACTTTCCCAGCGTTGATAATGTTTGGTTTCCAATTCGGAAGGATTGTATTTGTCTAGCATATTTTGCTGCCTGAAAGAAAAAATAAAACGGCTAATTTTAGCAAAAAATAAACGTTTACAAAATCCGATTTATGATGAAGCATTCTTCATATTTCGCGATAACGCGATAAAGTGTTGTGTTTGAATGTTAATCCATACCAGCCCAAAAGAAAAAAAACGACCATTGCGAACGAGCGCAGCGAATGTGGCAATCTTTTTAAAACAACACGTGTTGCTTTCAGGCTGCCTGAAAAAAGAAAAACAGCGGAAAGTTTTGGGTTTTCCGCTGTTTGTTTTTTTACTCTTTAGGTCTATGTTGAGGGGAAAGACTGGCTTCCTTAAATCCTATAATATTTTTTTGCTCCATTTCCATTAAGAAGTTTTTAAGTGGAAGATAATCAATTTGAGCTGGTACATTCATAGCAATATAAGTTGGCGAATTAAATCTTATATTATCTTCACCGATTATTTCTTTGATTTTTGGTAGAACTTGACCTAAACCATTTTCCTGCATCTCAATAAGTTGTATTGTTGAATTGTTAGAAAATTGACAAAATTTATCAAAAGCTAACCAATCCCTATGTCCATCGTTGCTGACAAAAATAATATCACCAAAAGCCAAAGAATATGCCCATAATGGAATTTCAATTAAACGATATATATTATCAGCAACTTTTTCGCACAATATTTCTTCAACATCATTTTGTTCATTTATGTCATCATAATAATGCACCCTAATAAGTCTTGTTTCCATTATTTATTTCCTTTTTGCAAATTACAATTTCTACACAAAACTTGACCATTATCCGCAGTTCCACTACCACCTTTTGATTTTGGCACAACATGATCAATATGTGTTTCATTGCTTGGTGGAGTAACTCCACTCTGATGTTTTTGAGCAGGAACTGTCTCTACACCACAATTTTCACATTTAGTAACACCATCATTTCTTATTCTATTTTCATTTTTGACAGCATCTTTTTGAGCAGGAGTAAAACTTTTGCCAGGTCGCTGGGTTCTACTTAAATCGTTAATTCTATCTTGTGCTTTGGCTAAATCATTAGCCTTTTTCGCTGCATCGCCAATTTTATCCGCAGCTTTAATCGCTTTAACAGGTTTAAGGACAACGCCAGCGGCAGCGATTGCGTAATCTAAACCTGTTTGGGCTTCGGCAAAGGATTTAATGTCGCCATAAATGGGAATAAAATCCGAT
>JAFSQZ010000229.1 GCA_017446355.1 Neisseriaceae bacterium | reverse complement strand
TTTATGAATGCAAAAATACAACTTTCAATAAATGCTTTGGATTACGAAGGACGAGGTGTTGCGAGACATCAAGGTAAAACGGTGTTTGTAGACAATGCTTTGCCACAAGAAACCGTGTTGGCAAAAATTGTGCAAAGCAAGCGTTCTTTTGATATAGCGACCACGGAAGCGATTTTAAAACCATCTAGCTGTCGCGTAAAAGCTGCCTGCATACATTATCAACAATGTGGTGGTTGTACGTTGCAACACATTGAAAGCAGTGCGCAAGTAGCGATGAAACAACGTGTGTTTGCTGAACAATTACAGCGCATTGGTAAAATTGCCCCAGCGATTTGGTTGCCAGCACTTTATGGCAGTGCTTGGCATTATCGTCATCGGACACGTTTAACGGCAAAATATTTGCATGATGGACGTTTATTACTGGGTTTTTTAGGTAAGCGCAGTCATCAAGTAGTAGAAATAAAGCATTGCCAAGTATTAACGCAAGCACTTTCAGGCAGTATTGTTGTCATACAAGACATCTTGCAAAAACTTTCAGGCAGCCTGAAAAAAAGTATAGAAGCCATTGAACTGTATCATGCACAAAATGTACTGGCATTAAACATTGTGAGTCAAAAAAAGCTGCCTGAAAATCTATTTCAACAGCTTTTTACACGTCTAAAAAACGAAACTCATCAATGGCAATTTTGGCAACAACAAGGAAAACAACTGCCAATTTGCGTCATTCCATCTACACATCATCTAGCATACAGGCTGCCTGAATGGCAACTTAATATACCGTTTATGCCCAGTGATTTTACACAAGTTAATCACGCGCTTAATGAAGCAATGGTACGCCGCGCGATGCGTTTGCTTGCACCACAAAAAAATGAGCGTATTGCTGATTTATTTTGTGGTTTAGGCAATTTCAGTTTACCGATTGCGCGACTAGGTGCCAACGTAGTGGGTATTGAAGGTTTAGCCAGCTTAACGCAACGCGCACAAGACAATGCACGTAAAAACGGTTTAACCAATACTGTTTTTCATACGGCTGATTTATTTGAAATAGATGCCACCCAACTGGAACAATGGGGAATATTTGACAAAATGTTGCTTGATCCACCAAGAGCAGGTGCGCTTGCATTAGTACATGCTTTGCATAAACCATTTTTACCAAAGAAAATAGTATACGTGTCGTGTAACCCAGCTACTTTTGCACGCGATGCAGCTATTTTAGTAGAAAAAGGCTATGTTTTTCAGGCAGCAGGTGTGATGAATTTATTTGCACAAACAGCACATATTGAAGCAATTGGTTTGTTTGAATGGGCTGAATAAAATGTTTTGAAAAAATCGTTATTAACATAGAGTGGATATTTATTTGTTGCATTTTGCACAATAAAATTAGCATATTTACAACATCTCTCAACAAGCATCACTCAAACAGCTGTGGTACGCTTTTGAACGGAAATACTGAATAAAAATCTCCATTTCTCTGCTGTGTTTCTAGATAGCCTTTGTTATAATCTACACCCCTACTTGTATAAATATTGAAAAAATAGCTTAAAATAAGGAACGTAAAATGGCTGATTTTAATCAGATTTTAGATGCTGGTAATGTAGAAAATGGCGTAATTAACGTAGTAGTAGAAATTCCTGAAGGTTCTTGCCACAAAATTGAATGGGACAGAAAAAACGCAGTAATGATGCTGGATCGTGTAGAACCTAAAATTTTTGCAAAGCCCACTAATTACGGCTTTATTCCACAAACACTAGACGAAGATGGTGATGAACTTGACGCATTGATTATCACACGAGAACCATTACCAACAGGTGTTTATTTATCAGCACGCGTAATTGGTGTGATGAAATTTGTAGATGACGGCGAAGTAGACGACAAAATTGTGGTTGTTCCAGAAGACGACCGCGATAATGGTAACGCCATTAAATCACTGTCAGACCTGCCTGAACAATTGATTAAACAAATAGAATTTCATTTCAACAATTACAAAGCCCTGAAAAAACCAGGTACAACCAAAGTAAGCCACTGGGGTGATGTAGAAGAAGCAAAAAAAGTGATTCGCGAATCACAACAACGTTGGCAACAACAATAATTTCAGGCAGCCTGAACAGTAACAGACTTGGGATTAGAGTCATAGAATGAATTATGCAGACGATAATCATCAGCCAGATGAAGAAGTACGTAGCTTAAATTTGCCGCCACATTCCATTGAGGCTGAACAGTCTTTATTAGGTGGGTTATTATTAGACAATGAAGCGTTTGATACTGTTGCAGATATCGTAAATGAAGAAGATTTTTATCGTTTTGAACACCGTTTAATTTATCGTTCAATTGTTCATTTGCTTAATCTGCAACGCCCCGCTGACATTGTTACGGTACAAGAAGAGCTACAAAACCAAAACGAACTAGAAAATGCAGGTGGTTTTGATTATTTAGTAACACTTGCACAAAACACACCATCTGCCGCCAATATTCGTCGTTATGCAGAGATTGTTCGAGAGCGTTCAGTGCTTCGTCAACTGGCGAATATTGGTATAGAAATTGCTAGAAATACCCACAATGCGCAGGGTAAAAGTGCAGCAGATTTATTAGACGAAGCAGAAAGCAAAGTCTTTCAAATTGCAGAAAATATGCAGCAAACCAAGCAAGGTTTCTTGCCCATTCAAGATTTGCTTGCAGAAAATATTGAACGCATTGATAGATTGTGTAAACGCAAAGATGGTGAAGTAACAGGAATTTCAACAGGCTTTATTGATTTAGATAAAATGACATCAGGCTTGCAGCGTAAAGATTTAATCATTGTTGCAGGTCGCCCATCAATGGGGAAAACAGCTTTTGCGATCAATATTGCTGAAAATGTTGCCCTACATTCCAAACTACCTGTAGCCATTTTTTCTATGGAAATGGGCGGCGCACAATTAGTCGGTCGTATGCTCTCATCAGTAGGAAGACTGGATCAAAGTCTACTATCACGAGGGCAGCTAGAAGATTATCACTGGGTAGATTTTCTAGAAGCAGCAAGAAAACTTTCCGAAGCACCTATCCATATTGATGAAACAGGTGTTTTAACAGCACTAGAAGTGCGTGCGCGTTCACGCAGATTAGCGCGACGTTATGGTGGTAAGTTAGGCTTAATTGTTATTGACTACCTGCAAATGATGCAAGGTTCAGGTAGAAGAAATGAAAGTCGAGTGGCAGAATTGGGTGAAATTTCACGATCGCTCAAAGCACTGGCGAAAGAACTAGATGTGCCCATTATTGCGCTATCACAATTATCACGGAAAGTAGAAGATCGCACTGATAGAAAACCAATGATGTCAGATTTACGTGATTCAGGCGCGATAGAGCAAGATGCTGATTTAATTATGTTAATTCATCGTGATGAATATTACACACGAGAAAAAAGTAAATTCAAAGGTTTGGCGGAATGTATCATTGGTAAGCACCGTAATGGACCAACAGGCAGTGTTTGGTTAACCTTTTTGGGAAAATATACACGCTTTGAGAATGCAGCAGAAAAGCCAAATTTTGATACCAGTGATTAATTGAAACACTTATTTTTCAGAAAATAAAACAGGTGTTGTGATGAAAAACAAACAACAAATAAAGGGCTTTACGCTAATAGAATTGATGGTAACGGTGGTTGTGATGGCTATTATGGCAGCAATTGCTTATCCAAGTATGAGTAAGTTTATTGCTAAAATGCGTGTAATGAACCGTACGCAACAAGTTGCCAATTTGTTTCGTTATGCAAAAGGTGAAGCCGTGCGCATGGGTGTGCCAGTCGTAATTTGTGGTGATACTGTTCGCTCTGATGGTCGTCCCAGTGGTAATTGTACAAGTGATGTGTTTGGCAACGCTGATGATGATGCGAAAAAAAGTGCTTTAAAAGCGTTTGCAGATAAAAACCAAAATGGCGCATATGAATCGGCTAACGATATTGAGCTTCGCACAATATCCATCAATGGTAAAATCAACAATCCTGTTGTATGGATGTCTATAAAGTATTGCAATATTAGTGGTAGTAATTGTGTGGCAGCGACAGCACCTGTACAATTAGCATTCGTACCAAGTGGTAAATTTGGTGTACAAAAAGATGTTGCTGGTAAATTAACAGTGGATTTATCTAAAAACACAGTTTTAATCAGTTTAACTGACGCACGTGCAGAAAAAGATCCACATACACGCCATGTCAAAGTAAGCCCATCAGGTCAAGTAGATATTTGTGTGGGCAGTGATGATGATTTGAAGTGTGATAACAATAAAAAATAAATAATTGATTGAGATGCTAACGATGAAAACACTAAATAAACGATACATACAGGGTGCAACTCTTACAGAAGTAATGATTTCGGTGTTTGTGTTAACGTTTGGTATTTTGGCGTTGATGCTCACACAAATTCGTTCGGTTGCTAGTATCGCTCAAGCTGAAAATCAAACATTGATTGCGCAGGCAGCGGAAGCGTTGGCGGAAGGAATGCAAGTCAATCCTACTTTGGATTTTAAAATTGTGGGTAGCAAAAAGGTTCTTGATGTCCAATATGCTGCTTACAAGAAAGACGATGTTCAAATAAGTGGTACGAAAACATTCAAAAAGTTAAGTGATTTAACAGGAAATAGTAAAGAAGATTTAGCCAATTTGCAGCTGGACAATTTTGAGGCTGCCTTACAACAATTACCCGATATAGAGCAAATTCATTATAGCATTTGTCAAGATAAAGAAACGCCTGATGAGCCAGAAATGACAGCAGCTGGTGTGTTTAATGATAATTGTGCTGCTGGCGGTTCGGCTAATGGTGCTGTGATTAAAGTAGGCTGGGTAATGGCAAATGCCAGTAAACAAGGCGAAAAAACCACTTTCACGTATATGTTAAAAGTTAAAGGCTAATAGCGATGAAAACCAATAAAATACGCGGCTTTACTTTAATTGAGTTTATGGTAGCCAGTGCGCTAGCGATTATCGTGATTATGGCTGCTGGAACAACTTATTTAACCACACGCAGACTTAATCAATCAGCGCAGCAACGCATTGATGTGCAGAATGATTTGCGCAATGCAGCTGTTGCGATTAGTCGTGATGCGCGTGTGGCAGGTACTTTTGGTTGTATGGTTACAGGTGGAATGGATACTGGTTCTATACCGTCAAGCGCAGCGAGTGCTGCTTCTGGAACAGCTTATATTGTGCCTGTGAGTGGTGAGTTTCCTGATGTTAGTGAAACAAAAATGACAGCCAATCCAACGATTTATATGGACAATACCAAAAATGATGGATATGGCGTTATTTGGACCAGTGATACAACTGGTTTGCCTGCTGCGGGGATTACATTAAAAAGCAATGCGCTGGTTTTTATTTATGGCAAAGGTAATGAGCCAGTTAAAGGAGTAACGACAACTGCTGGATCTACTGGTCTTGAATTGGCATCAACCAGTGGAGAATTGCAAGCAGCGATGGATAATAAAGCAAGCTTGGTATTGAGTACTTGCAGTAATGCTTTTGTTATCAATGCAACTTCTGTTTCAGGCGGTAAGGTCAATTTTACACCTTCAAAAACATTAACCAGTGACTTTAAGACAAGTAATTTGGGTCATATTTCTGTGAGCCAGTTTTATGCTGTTGCGTACATTGTTGGTGAAGTGGATGGTGTAGACAGTTTGTTGCGTTATGAGATTGGTGATGATGGTAATTGGCAAGCTCCAGAATTATTGGCAAAAAATGTCAGTGCAATGGATGTGAGTTTCGCTTATGAAAAAAAATGTGATTCAACCGCCCCATTGCCAAGTAATACGATGGAGTTTGAATATGTTGCAACACCTTCTGTTACCAATCTACCTGCTTTAGTTCAGATTACACTAACCTACGCAGGTTCGGCGCAAACCCAATATGTGATTAATGCTGCTGTGCGTGGTGGTAACTCGTGTGTTAACACTGTTTCTTATCCAAAAGATTAAAATAAAACAGAAAAAGGGACTTAAAAATGTCTTTACGAAATAAACAACAAGGTTTTTCGTTATTTATTGTTTTATTGTTAATGGTGATTATTGCGTTATTAGTGATTGTTACCAATCAATCTTCATTGACTGAAATGCGTTTAAGTAGTAATGAAGCTGACCGTAAGGTTGCGTTGAGTCGTGCTGAATATGGTTTACGCGAGGCGGAAGAGTGGATTCAAAAAATGGCGAATGAGGATAATCCCATCACTTTTTCTGAAACGTGTGCGGTTGTGGGTGATGCAGATTCAGTGGGTTTGTGTCAGCCAGTGAAAGATTCCTTTGATTATTCTGATACACACAAATTGTTTAAATATGATGCCACAATGGATTCAACAGTTGTGGCGTGGCATCGTTGTGCAGACAATGCGGCAAATGATTGTTCAACTGGTGGTAATACTGTTTTGGATGATGCGGCACACAGTAGAGCCAGCACAGGTGGTGATGCTCGTTACATTATTGAGTATTTGGGTACTGAACGAGGATTAAGTTCTACGACAACAGCTAACTTTTTCCGTATTACTTCCAAAGCAACAGGTAATAATGCGGATACTAAAGTATTGTTGCAATCTTATGTTAAATTATCTGACGACTAATAATTGGTGAAAAGATCGATGAAAACAATAAATCATAAAAGATTTCAGGCAGGTATGACACTAATGGATGTGTTGGTTACTGTGCTCATTATTGGTATTTTAAGTGCGATTGCATTGCCTAATTATCTGTCGTATCGTGAGCGTACTAATCTTGCTGAAGCGAAAACCAATATGATTGAGATTTATCAATTTATGGCCAAAGAAAAATTGTCTAATCCTACTGAATATAAGGATAAATCTAGTTATGAAAACAAATTGAGTACTTTAAAAAGCAAGCTGCCTGCAAAACAGCGCGAGAAATACAACTATACTTATACTGTGGATCAACAGGGCAATGCGTATTATGTTTATATGCAAGCGGTTTCTACTAATCCTTATCATAAAGACAGTAAAGGTAATTGGGTTGGAGATAAGTTTTATCTTTGGAGTGATTCGGTGGGTGAAGTTTATAAATGTTCAGGCAGCGCGGGTGCTGTGGGTAAAACAAAACCAGATAAGTGTGAGAAATTCTGATTTTATGTTTAAAACCATATTTAAATCTATTCAGGCAGCGTTTTTCAGGCTGCCTGAATGCGTTAGAAAGAGTGAAAATGCAAACATTAAATAATAAAATTGTTTTGGTAACAGGGGCAACACGTGGTATCGGTGCTGCCATTGCGGATACTTTGGCACAAGCGGGTGCAAAAGTGATTGGTACAGCAACTTCTGAATCAGGCGCAAAAAGTATTGCTGAACGATTGTCGGTATGGCAAGGTGAAGGACGTGTGTTGAATATTGCGGATTCAGGCAGCATTGAGACCTTGATTGCAGAAATTGAACGAACATTCGGAAAGTTAGATGTTTTGGTGAATAATGCAGGTATTACGCGCGATAACTTATTGATGCGTATGAAAGAAGAAGAATGGGACGAGATTATGAATGTGAATCTCAAGTCGGTTTATCGCGCCAGTAAAGCCGTTTTGCGTGGTATGATGAAACAGCGCAGCGGTCGTATCATCAGTATTACTTCTGTGGTGGGTGCAATGGGTAATGCTGGACAAACCAATTATGCGGCTGCCAAAGCTGCTTTAATGGGGTTTTCTAAATCTTTGGCGCGTGAAGTAGGGAGTCGTGGAATTACTGTGAATTGTGTGGCACCTGGTTTTATTGATACCGATATGACACGCGCTTTGCCAGAAGAACAACGTAAAATGTTTGAAGCACAAACTGCTTTGGGGCGATTTGGTGAGGCGCAAGATATTGCTGATGCGGTGTTGTTTTTGGCTTCTGATTCTGCGAAATATATTACTGGTCAAACCTTGCATGTAAATGGCGGTATGTTGATGCCGTAAGCTATGTTTTCAGGCAGCTTGTATTAAACAATCAATTAATATTTTTTGTTTTCTACGAAAATTCAGAATGACGAGTTTTATAAAGCATTCAGGCTGCCTGAATGTTTTGCGAAATTCATTGCGGTTATTTTTTACTTGATTTTTTACTTGATGATGTTTTGCGAAGGATTTTTGTTTGGAGAGATTCTTCGCTTTGTGTTAGGTAATAAAGTGAATGGAAAGAATGACGGAAAAGGTAAGTGGAATGACAAATTTTGTAAAGGTCTTGCTTGGGTTTAAAACAGAGAATAGGGCGAAATCAAATTTTATTGAGATGTTATGATTGATTTACATTGTCATTCTTATGTTTCCGATGGTGCATTATCGCCCAGTGAAGTGGTTCAGTTGGCCGCGAAAAATGGTTGCCAAATGCTTGCACTCACAGACCACGATAACACAGATGGACTTAATGAAGCGCATCAGGCAGCAGAACGATGTGGTATTCGTTTGATTGATGGCGTGGAAATTTCTGTAACGTGGCGCAGTCGCACCATTCATATTGTGGGGTTGGATATTGAAAAAAACAATGAAACCTTGCAAAAATTGTTGCAAACTGTTCGCACTGGACGCGTGGCGCGTTTGCAAAAAATCGCTGATAAATTGAATAAACTGGGTATCAATGGTGCATTTGATGGTGCGATGGCGCGTGTGCGTAATCCTGAAATGGTGTCGCGGACGCATTTGGCGGATTTTTTGGTGGAAAACGGTTGGGCGCGTCATAAACAGCAGGCTTTTAAAAAATTTCTCGGCGAAGGTAAAGCAGCTTATGTGGCGCACGAATGGGCAAATTTAGCCGATGCCATTCAAGCCATTATTGCTGCTAATGGTTTGGCAGTGATTGCGCACCCTATGCGTTATCAACTTTCTGCCACAGCACGGCGCAATTTATTTAGTGAATTTAAAACTTTGGGTGGTATTGGTATGGAAGTGCATAGTGGCCATTCATCTTGGGGTGATTGTTTAAACTATACACAACTTGCCAATCAATTTGGTTTGTTAGCAAGTTGTGGTAGCGACTTTCATCGTTTAAATGATTTTAGTGGTGGTATGGTTGGAAAATGTCCATCGCTGCCTGAAAATGCTCAAGTCATTTGGACGCAATTTCGTTCTTAAAGCACGTTGTTTTACGTGTTCTTTCTTGTTTTCATATTTCTAGTTGTTTATAATTCGCCGTTTTATTTTGTATTTTTGTTTCAGGCTGCCTGAAACATTTTTTTGATAAAAAGTTACAAGATTTAAGGAAATACCTATGCTTAACATCACTTTGCCTGATGGCTCTGTACGACAATATGAATCCCCAGTTACTGTGGCGCAAATTGCAGCGTCAATTGGCACGGGTTTAGCCAAAGCCACGGTGGCAGGTAAAGTGAATGGACGCTTGGTAGATGCTTGCGACCCAATTACTGCTGATGCCAGTGTGCAAATCATTACGCCCAAAGATGCAGAAGGTGTGGATATTATTCGCCACTCTTGTGCGCACTTGATTGGTCATGCAGTGAAACAATTGTTTCCTGATGTCAAAATGGTGATAGGACCTGTGATTGAAGATGGTTTTTATTATGATATTTCCACTGATAAAGCGTTCACACCAGAAGATATGGCGGCGATTGAAAACCGTATGCGCGAGCTGATTAGTCAAGATTATGACGTGATTAAAAAAATGACACCGCGTGCTGAAGTGATAGAAATTTTCAGGCAGCGTGGCGAAGAATATAAATTGCGTTTGATTGACGATATGAGTGATGATGTTACCGAAATGGGTATGTACTATCATCAAGAATACGTAGATATGTGTCGTGGTCCTCATGTACCCAATACACGTTTTTTAAAACATTTTAAACTCACTAAAATGTCAGGCGCGTATTGGCGTGGCGACAGCAATAACGAACAATTACAACGCATTTACGGCACTGCTTGGGGTAATAAAGACGACTTAAAAGCCTACATTACGCGTATTGAAGAGGCTGAAAAACGCGACCACCGCAAATTGGGTAAACAATTAGATTTATTCCACTTGCAAGACGAAGCACCTGGAATGGTGTTTTGGCACCCACGCGGTTGGACATTATGGCAAGTTGTTGAACAACATATGCGCCGTGAACTCATTCAGGCAGGCTATCTGGAAGTCAAAACGCCACAAGTGATGGACAAAACGTTTTGGGAAAAATCAGGACACTGGGCAAATTACAAAGACAATATGTTCTTAACAGCTTCCGAAAAACGTGAATACGCAGTCAAACCAATGAATTGTCCAGGACACGTGCAAATTTTCAATCACGGTTTGCGTTCATACCGTGATTTACCAATGCGTTTGGCGGAATTTGGTTCTTGCCATCGTAATGAACCCAGTGGTGCGTTACACGGCTTAATGCGTGTACGCGGTTTTGTACAAGACGATGCACACATTTTTTGTACCGAAGAACAAATTGCCGAAGAAACGCGTGCATTTAACTTATTGGTGATGAAAATTTACCGACAATTTGGTTTTAACGATGTTTCCATTAAATTATCCTTGCGTCCAGAAAAACGTGCAGGCAGCGATGAAACTTGGGATAAAGCCGAACAAGGTTTGCGCGATGCCTTAACTGCTTGTAACGTAACTTGGGAAGAATTACCAGGCGAAGGCGCGTTTTATGGTCCGAAAGTGGAATACCACATTAAAGACGCATTAGGACGCTCATGGCAATGTGGTACCATTCAACTAGATTTCGTGCTGCCTGAACGTTTAGGTGCAGAATATGTTACCGAAGATAACGGACGCGCACGTCCAGTAATGTTGCACCGCGCCATTTTGGGTTCATTAGAACGCTTTATCGGTATTTTGATTGAAGAATACGCAGGCTCATTCCCTTTATGGCTAGCACCCGTGCAAATGGTGATTATGAACATCACAGAAAAACAAGCCGATTACTGTGTGAAAATCGCTCAAACCTTACAAAACGCAGGTTTCCGTGTGCAACTGGATTTGCGCAACGAAAAAATCGGCTACAAAATCCGCGACAACAGTCAATATCGTTTCCCTTATCAAATTGTTATTGGGGATAAAGAAAAAGAAAACAACCAAGTTGCTGTGCGTCGCAAAGCCGAAGATTTAGGCAGTATGAGCATAGAAGCCTTTATTGAATTATTGCAAAAAGAAATTACAGAAACCATTGGAACGGTTTAATTGAAAAAATAGGTTGTCATTTAGCTTTTCAGGCAGCCTGAAAACAAGTAGAATGGCGAAATTTTTGTAAAGAGTGCGTCTTGGTATCAAGCCAACGCAGCATTTCATTAACTTTGATAGGAGTAATCATCATCGCACAGCAAGAAAAAGAAGCGCGCATTAACGGCGAAATCACCGCCAAAGAAGTGCGCTTAATCAGTGGTACAGGTGAACAGCTTGGCATTGTAAACATTAAAGAAGCCATAGATATGGCAGAAGAACAGGACGTGGATTTAGTAGAAATCGCGCCCACAGCCAAACCGCCTGTTTGCAAACTCATGGACTTTGGCAAGTTTAAATACGAACAAGCCAAAAAACGTGATGAAGCACGTAAAAAACAAAAACAGGTGCAAATCAAAGAAATCAAATTCCGCCCTGGCACTGATGATGGTGATTACAACATCAAAATGCGAAAAGTGCGTGAATTCTTGGGAGATGGTGATAAAGTAAAAATCACCTTGCGTTTTCGCGGTCGCGAAATGGCACACCAAGATTTAGGTGCGCAACTTTTAGAGCGCGTAAAAGCCGATTTGGTAGAAGAAGGACAAATTGAGCAATTTCCAAAACTAGAAGGTCGCCAAATGGTGATGCTGGTTGCGCCCAAGAAAAAATAAGCATATAATCACGCGTTTTTCCGAAAGAAAGTCGCGCGGAAAACACGTAACACCACTTTCAAATCAACTTTATTTGAAAGTTAAAGGCGACAAAAACCGTGGTTGTGGGTTTTCAAGTATTTAAATAATCTCCCACTGCCTTATCCGATAAACAAATGGAGCTTTTCCCATGCCAAAAATGAAAACCAAGTCAAGCGCGAAAAAACGCTTTAAAGTACTGGGTAATGGTGGCGTTAAACGTGCGCATGCATTTAAACGCCATATTTTGACCAAAAAAACCACCAAAAACAAACGCCAATTGCGTGGCACTTCAGTTGTGAATGAACGCGATTTGGCAGCTGTTGCTAAAATGTTACCCTACGCTTAAAGGAGTTTAGATTATGCCACGCGTAAAACGCGGTGTTACCGCTCGTGCTCGTCACAAAAAAGTCATTGCGTTAGCCAAAGGTTATCGCGGTCGTCGTAATAATGTATACCGTGTTGCAAAACAAGCGGTAATGAAAGCAGGACAATATGCTTATCGCGACCGCCGTCAACGCAAACGTCAATTCCGTCAATTATGGATTGCCCGCATCAATGCTGGCGCACGTCAATACGGTTTGTCATACAGCAAATTTATGAATGGTTTGAAACGCGCTTCTATCGCGTTAGACCGTAAAGTGTTGGCTGATTTGGCAGTATTTGACAAAGCAGCATTTGAACAATTGGTTGAAAAAGCAAAAGCAGCTTTGGCTTAATGTTTAAATAAAATAAAAAGCACCGTTTCAATGCGGTGCTTTTGTTTTTTAAGAATAATGAAATCTCTGTAACGTTTTGTGGAAGTTTGAATTTGTTTGTTCCTGATGGGATTTTGTAGACACTTATAACGGTTTTTGCAGTTATTTGTGTGCATTCTATTTGTGAGCATCAATGGTTTTGGCGTTTAAACAGAAGGCTTTTTCGCGTATAATTCGCACGTTTTTTATTGACCACTTTATGAGTTTATTATGACTGTCGTTACCGCTTTATGTGGCGTGTCTGCTTTGTCTGCATTCCGTTTAGAAAAATTGGCGCAAAAAGCCAAACAATTGGGGCTGCCTGAATGTGCTATCAGCAGTGAATTTTGGTATTTTGTGGCTTCTGATGCGCCTTTGTCTGCGCCAGAGTTGAATAAGTTAGAAGCTTTGTTGGCGGCAAAAGTGGTTGATGCACCGAATGCGCCAGCGGATAAACAGTTGTTTTTGATTACGCCACGTATTGGTACGATTTCGCCTTGGGCAAGTAAAGCAACGGATATTGCGCACAATTGTGGTTTAGCCAATGTGGAGCGTATTGAGCGTGGTATGGCGGTTTATCTTTCAGGCAGCCTGAATGATGAACAACGACAAAATTGGGCTGCTTTGTTGCATGACCGTATGACTGAATCGGTATTATCTGATTTTCAGGCAGCATCTAAATTGTTTGCCAGTCATTATGAACAAACTTTTCAAACAATAAATGTGCTATCAGAAGGCAAGGCTGCGTTAGAGCGTGCAAACCGTGAATTGGGTTTGGCGTTGTCGCCTGATGAAGTGGATTATTTGTTGGATAATTATCAACAACTTAATCGTAATCCCAGCGATGTTGAATTGATGATGTTTGCGCAAGCGAATAGTGAACATTGTCGTCATAAAATTTTTAATGCGGATTTTGTGTTAAACGGTGAAACGCAAACCAAATCTTTATTTCGTATGATTCGCGATACTCATGAAAATGCACCAGATGGAACAGTGGTCGCTTATAAAGATAATTCATCGGTGATTGAAGGCGCGAAAATTGAGCGTTTTTATCCGAATGCCAACCAAGAATATGCGTTTCATCAAGAAGATACGCATATTATTATGAAAGTGGAAACCCATAATCACCCAACTGCTATCGCACCATTTGCAGGTGCGGCAACAGGTGCAGGGGGGGAAATTCGTGATGAGGGTGCAACTGGGCGTGGTTCTCGTCCGAAAGCAGGTTTGACAGGTTTTACCACTTCTAATTTGAATATTCCTGATTTCAGGCAGCCTTGGGAAAATGATTACGGCAAACCTGAACACATTGCTTCGCCTTTGGATATTATGATTGATGGTCCTTTGGGTGGTGCGGCGTTTAATAATGAGTTTGGTCGTCCGAATTTATTGGGTTATTTCCGTACTTTGGAAACAGAGCATCACGGACAAATGCGCGGTTTTCATAAGCCGATAATGATTGCTGGCGGTTTAGGCAATATTCACGCGGCGCAAACGCATAAACACGAAATTCCAGAAGGCGCGTTACTGATTCAATTAGGCGGAAAAGGTATGCTGATTGGTTTAGGTGGTGGCGCGGCATCATCTATGGATACGGGCAGCAATAATGCGGATTTGGATTTTAATTCGGTGCAACGTGGTAATCCTGAACAGGAACGCCGTGCGCAAGAAGTGATTGACCGTTGTTGGCAATTGGGCGCGGAACGTAATCCGATTATTTCTATTCACGATGTGGGTGCTGGCGGTTTATCTAATGCTTTTCCTGAATTGGTGAACGATGCGGGACGTGGTGCAAAATTTGCATTGCGTGATGTGCCATTAGAAGAGCATGGTATGTCGCCGATGCAGATTTGGTGTAATGAAGCGCAAGAGCGTTATGTGTTGGCGATTTTGCCTGAAAATCTTGAAGTGTTTAAACAAATTTGTGAGCGCGAACGTTGTCCATTTGCGGTCGTTGGCGTGGCAACTGATGACGGTTGTTTACAAGTGCGCGATGATTTGTTTAACAACAGCCCTGTTGATTTGCCTTTGAATGTATTGTTGGGCAAACCACCTAAAACCACACGTATTGATGAAACAGTTACGCTGCCTGAACAAGATTTTACGGCGCAATACGATTTGCGTGAAAGCGTTTACCGCGTGTTGCGTTTACCGAGCGTGGCAGCAAAAAACTTTTTGATTACCATTGGCGATAGAAGTGTGGGTGGTATGACGCACCGCGATCAAATGGTGGGCAAATACCAAACGCCTGTTGCCGATTGCGCTGTTACGATGATGGGCTTTAATACTTATCAAGGTGAAGTGATGAGTATGGGTGAAAAACCAGCGTTGGCATTAAGCAACGCCCCAGCATCAGGCAGAATGTGTATTGGTGAAGCGATTACCAATATTGCTGCGGTGAATATTGGCAAAATGGGCAATATTAAATTGTCCGCCAACTGGATGGCTGCCTGTGGTATGGCTGGTGAAGATGAAAAATTGTATCGCACAGTTGAAGCCGTATCGCAAAGTTGTCAAGAATTGGGCGTAAGCATTCCTGTTGGCAAAGACAGCTTGTCTATGAAAACCGTGTGGACAGAAAAGGGTACGAAAAAATCTGTTGTTTCACCATTAAGCTTGATTATTTCAGCTTTTGCGCCTGTGCAAGACGTGCGCAAAACCGTTACACCTGAATTGCAAAATGTTTCGGACAGCTTATTGGTGTTGATTGATTTAGGTGCTGGTAAAGCGCGTATGGGCGGTTCAGCATTGGGTCAAGTATGGAACAATTTGGGCGGTGATGCGCCTGATATGGATTCAGGCAGCCTGAAAGCTTTTTATGATTTAATGCAAAAATGGGTGAATGAACAAAAATTATTAGCGTATCACGACCGTTCAGATGGTGGCTTGTTGGCAACATTGGCAGAAATGGCATTTGCTGCACGTTGTGGTTTAGATATTGATGTCAGTGCGTTGATTGGTGCGCAAAAAGATATTCAGGCAGCCACATTGCGTGCTTTGTTTAACGAAGAATTGGGCGCGGTGATACAAATCAATCAAAGCGATTGGGCGAATATTCAAACCGATTTACAGGCAGCTGGTTTAAGTTTCG
>JAFSQZ010000228.1 GCA_017446355.1 Neisseriaceae bacterium | reverse complement strand
TGCTGCCGAAGGTATGGCTGGTGCTATTGCCAAAGCAGAAGAATTGGTGAACAGTAATCCAGATGTTTACTTTATTCCACAACAATTTGAAAATGCTGCCAATCCAGCCATTCACCGTCAAACCACAGCTGAAGAAATTTGGCGTGATACCGATGGTAAAGTAGATATTTTCGTTGCTGGTGTGGGAACAGGTGGCACCATAACAGGCGTTGGTGAAGTATTAAAAAGCAAAAAAGACAGTGTTCAAGTATATGCTGTGGAGCCTGAAAGTTCCCCTGTTTTAAGTGGCGGACAAAAAGGACCACATCCTATTCAAGGTATTGGTGCAGGCTTTGTTCCTCAAGTACTGAATACAGATATTTACGATGCCATTATTCAAGCACCTAGCGATGCGGCCTTTGAAACAGCTCGTGCTGTAGCCAACCAAGAAGGTATTTTGGTGGGTATTTCTGCTGGTGCAGCGATTTGGGCTGCCTTGCAATTAGCAGCAAAAGAAGAAAATCGCGATAAATTGATTGTAGCATTGGTGCCAGACTTTGGTGAGCGTTATTTGTCTACACCTTTATTTGCTGATTTAGCATAATTGCAAAATTGTTAACCCTTTGAAAAACGCCATAACTGTCATGGCGAGTCTAACAAAGTTAGGTGTAGTCATCTTTGCTATCAATAACAAACCTATCCTATTTTTTTTATGAGATGACTACAACTTAAATAGTAAGCCTCGTTATGACAGTTTTAAACAATTGTTTCACCATAATTTTGGCAAAATTTGACCAGCAGTAACGGATTTTTACCTAATGGAACAAGCATTTATTTGTGTAGAGCATTTATGCAAAGATTATATTACACCTCATCATCATTTTAGAGCGTTGGATAATATTCATTTAAGTATTCAACAAGGTGATGTTTTGGGTATTATCGGTCAATCTGGAGCAGGTAAATCCACACTTATTCGTTGTTTAAATTTATTGGAAAAACCAACATCTGGGCGTATTTTGATAGATAACGAAGATATTACGCAATTTTCAGGCAGCCGTTTGCGTGCTTTTAGACATCAAATCGGTATGATTTTTCAAAATTTTGCCTTATTTGAACAACGCACTATTTTACAAAATGTGTTATTTCCTTTGGAAATTGCACCCACAATGACTAAAAAACAAGCAAAACAACGCGCGATGGAACTTTTAGAATGGGTGGGTTTATCAAATAAAGCACAGCATTATCCATCGCAATTATCAGGTGGTCAGCAACAACGCGTAGCCATTGCTCGTGCATTGGCAAATAATCCAAAAATAATGTTGTGCGATGAAGCAACCAGTGCTTTGGATACGCTTACAGCTCATTCCATATTGAATTTATTAAAAAAAATAAATAACGAATTTGGAGTTACCATCATTTTAATCACCCATTCGTTAAGTGTTGCTGCACAAGTTTGCAAGAATATTGTGGTATTAGATTCAGGAAAAATCGTTGAAACAGGTTCTGTTTCACAAGTTTTGACTTCTCCACAAAGTGAAGTAGCCAAATCTTTAATTTCTATTGGAGGGTATGGCAATGCAGCTTGATGTATGGCAGGCATTTTTCGCGAAATACCATATGCTGTTCATTCAAGGTACAGTAGATACCTTAATAATGACGCTATTATCCACATTATTTGCTTATGCTTTGGGGTTACCTTTGGGCATTATTTTATCGTTAACACATAAAAAAGGATTAACACCTAACCATTTGATTTATAGTGTTTTAGGGACTTTAATCAATATTGGACGATCGATTCCTTTTATTATTTTAATTGTCTTTATGATTCCATTAACCAGAATGATTGTTGGTACATCATTAGGCGTTAGTGCAGCGATTGTGCCATTAACCATAGGTGCTACACCTTTTGTGGCGCGAATGGTAGAACAATCATTAAGCGAAATTGATCACCATTTAATTGAAGCGGCTCAAAGTTTTGGAGCAAGCATTTTTCAAATTGTGTATAAAGTATACCTAACAGAAAGCTTGCCATCGCTTATTCGAGGTTTATCAATTTCTTTAATCAGTATTTTTGGTTTTGTGGCAATGGCAGGCACAGTGGGGGCTGGCGGTATTGGTGATATTGCCATTCGTTACGGCTATCAACGCTATGAAAACAGCGTAATGATTGTTTCCATTATTTTAAGTGTTGTTTTAGTGCAAATCGCTCAAAGCATTACTTATTTTGTTGCTTTACGAATAGATCATCGTAAGCGTTAAGTTTATTTATTCATAAATTCATAAAAGAGAAGAGGTTTTATTATGCGCATCAAATCATTTTTTCAGGCAGCCTTACCTGCGTTTTTAACATTTTCTTTGCTTGCATGTAGCGAACAAACCAACACACAAGTATCAGACAATACAACATCTGCACCTGTTACTGAACATAAACAAATTTTAGTAGGTGTACCCAATGATGCAACAAACGAAGCGCGTGCTTTATTGTTATTGCAAGAAAATGGCTTAATTAAATTAAAAGATGGCGTAGGTTTGGAAGCAACAGCCAACGATATTGCAGAAAATCCCTATAACATCAAATTAGTAGAAAGCCCTGCTGAAATGGTTTCTCGAACATTGCAAGATGTGGATTTTGCTGTTATTAACGGTAACTACGCATTAAGTGCCAAATTAGATACTGAAAATGTATTAGCACGCGAAGCCAGTACATCGGAAGCAGCTGAAAAATATGGCAATTTAATTGCTGTTGCCAAAGGCAAAGAAGATAGCCCAAAAACCAAAGCACTGATTGCCGCGCTAAACAGTGCTACCACAAAAAACTTTATTGATACACAGTATAAAGGTGCAGTAGTAGGCTTAATTCAAGGCGATGGTCAAATTCCAGATGCACAAGGTTCAGACACAACCATCACTGTTGGCGCAACACCTAGTCCGCACGCTGAAATTTTACAAGCAGTCAAAAGCGATTTAGAGCAACACGGCTGGCAATTAAAAGTTGTTGAATATCAAGACTATGTTCAACCCAATATTGCCGTAAATGACGGTTCATTAGATGCCAATTTTTTCCAACATCAACCCTATTTGGACGACTATAACAGCAAAAATAAAACCGAAATTGTAGGGTTAAACAAAATCCATTTTGAACCTATGTCGGCTTATCCTAACAAAATTAAATCATTAGACGAAATTAAAAAATAAACAATCACAAAGTGGGTTTTTCAGCCCACTTTTTTTATTTTCAGGCAGCCTGAAAATGAAAAAAGGTTTGAAGGCATAAACTATCTAACCTATTTTGTTTCACTTTTCTGCGAAAAATTCAGAACGACAAGTTTTGCAGTAGTTTCTGCTAATGAAGATTGTCAACATACCGTTGTATGTGGTATTTTCTGTTTCGGTGTGGCAATTGCTTTTTCTTTTCTATTGAAAAACATTCGCCACCATTCTTTGTATCTAAAACTTTCATTTACCCTGCCTGAAAAACTGCGTACTGAAAAAAATAAAGGAAACACGATGACATACACGGTTCATCTTTCATTTGAAAATATGGATAACTTGGTTTTGCAACGTCTTTGCGGTACTTTGGACGAGCATCTACAACTTTTAGGCAAAGCCTTGTCGGTGCAAGTGAGTCGTCGTTTTACTGATTTTACGTTTTTCGGTGATGGCGCACATGCCGCGCGTCAAGCCTTATTGATGTTAGCAAAAGTGGCTCAAACACGCGATTTGCTGCCTGAAGATATTCAATTGGCAGCGGTTCAAGCAAAAAGTGAAGACGAAAAGTTTGAACCCAAACATCAAGAACAGGCTTATTATTTTCGTACCAAACGTGGCAGTATTGGCGGTCGCACACCACGCCAAAATGGCTATATTCGCGCTTTGTTAAATCACGATGTGGTTTTCGGTTTAGGACCTGCGGGTACAGGAAAAACCTATTTAGCAGTAGCCGCTGCAGTGGACGCAATGGAAAAACATCAAATTGAACGAATTGTGTTGGTGCGTCCTGCTGTGGAAGCTGGTGAAAAATTGGGTTTTTTACCAGGTGATTTAGCGCAAAAAGTAGACCCTTATTTGCGTCCACTTTATGACGCATTATACGATTTAATGGGATTTGAACGCGTCAGCAAATTGATGGAAAAAGGTTTGATTGAAATCGCACCTTTGGCATATATGCGAGGACGGACGCTTAATGGTGCCTATGTGATTTTAGATGAAGCACAAAACACAACGCCAGAACAAATGAAAATGTTTTTGACACGAATTGGTTTTGGTGCCAAAGCAGTGATAACAGGTGATTTAAGTCAAATTGATTTGCCACACAATATTAAATCAGGTTTGCGTGATGCGCGTGATAAATTGCGTGATGTAGAAGGTTTGTATTTTCATACGTTTACCAGTGAAGACGTTGTGCGTCATCCTTTGGTACAAAAAATTGTTGAAGCTTATGATGCTGCCGATGCGCAAAAGCAAGAAAATACTTCTCTCTAAACCAGATGCCCACTGTAAACGATATTGAAAAAACGCTATAATCACCACGCCTATTTTTTATTCTTATAATCAGTAACCAATTCTATGAACACACCACTACTTGACACCGTTTCCACACCTGATGATTTACGTCAATTATCCATTAGCCAGCTGCCTGAATTGGCGCAGGAATTGCGCGATTTTTTATTGGATAGTGTGGGAAAAACAGGTGGACATTTTGCCAGTAATTTTGGTGTGGTAGAACTCACTTTGGCACTACATTATGTGTACGACACACCACGCGACCACTTAATTTGGGACGTGGGACATCAAAGTTATCCACACAAAATCTTAACAGGGCGCAAAAATCAAATGCACACCATTCGCCAATTTAAAGGGTTATCAGGTTTTCCTAAACGCAGCGAAAGTGAATTTGATGCCTTTGGTGTAGGACATTCGTCCACTTCCATTGGCGCGGCATTAGGTATGGCGGTTGCCGACAAATTAAACGGCAGTGATGCACGAAGCGTTGCCATTATCGGTGATGGCGCAATGACTGCTGGACAAGCATTTGAAGCCTTAAATAATGCTGGCGATATGGACGTTAATTTATTGGTGATTTTAAACGACAACAAAATGTCTATTTCACCCAATGTGGGCGCGTTACCAAAATATTTAGCACGCAACGTAATGCGTGATTTCGGCGGTGTATTGCACGAAATTAAACGCAAAACCACCAAAGTCGTAGAAAAGCTGCCTGAACCAGTAAAAGAAATCACACAAAAAGCAGAAGACACCATCAAAGCTTTTGCATCAGAAAGTGAACAAATTAAACAATCTTTATCCTTATTTGAAAGTTTCGGTTTTGCCTACACTGGCGCGGTTGACGGACACAATATTGAACAATTGATTCAAGTTTTGCGTGAATTAAAGCAAAAAAAAGGACCGCAACTTTTACATATTGTTACCAAAAAAGGTCAAGGCTATAAATTAGCAGAAAACGACCCCGTTAAATATCACGCAGTAAGCGGTAAACCAGTATCAACAGATAATGATAAACCGCTTGACCAAACCAAAATCAGTTATACACAAATCTTCTCACAATGGTTATGCGATCAGGCAGCAGCAGACGAAAAACTGGTTGCGATTACGCCTGCTATGTGCGAAGGCAGTGGTTTAGTCGCTTTTTCCGAACAATATCCATCACGTTATTTTGACGTTGGCATTGCCGAACAACACGCGGTTACTTTTGCAGCAGGATTGGCTTGTGAAGGAGTCAAACCAGTAGTAGCGATTTATTCAACATTCTTACAACGCGCTTATGATCAGTTAATCCACGACGTAGCCTTACAAAATTTACCTGTATTATTCGCAGTAGATCGCGCAGGCATTGTAGGCGCGGACGGTCCAACGCATGCAGGCGCATACGATTTTAGCTTTTTGCGTTGCGTACCCAACATTGTCATTGCTGCGCCCAGTGATGAAAACGAATGCCGTTTACTGCTTTCCACTTGTTACACACTCAACCAACCGAGTGTCGTACGTTATCCACGCGGTTCAGGCAGCGGTGCAACCGTATCCAATGATTTAAGTGTTGTCCCCGTTGGTCAAGGCATCATACGCAGAAACGGTGAAAAAATCGCCTTATTAGCATTTGGCAGTATGGTTTCAGGCTGCCTGAAAGTAGCAGAAAAATTAAATGCTACCGTTGCTGATATGCGATTTGTCAAACCCATAGACGAAGCATTGATTGAGCAACTGGCGCAAACACATAATTATTTGGTTTGTGTAGAAGAAAACGCCCAAGCAGGTGGTGCAGGAAGTGCAGTTTTAGAAGTACTTGCTCAAAAAGGCTGCCTGAAACCTACATTATTGTGTGGCATTCCTGACGTGGTTACCGAACACGGCAACAGCGCGATTATTTTAGACGAATTACATTTAAGTCCAGAAAAATTGTTGCAACGTATTCAGAAATGGATTGAACAATAAACGCTTATCGGTTTTGCAAAACCCTTATAAACGCTGCCTTAAATTTTCAGGCAGCTTTTATTGTGTAAAATTGCGCAACGCGAGATAATTGGCGACAATATTGCTTAATAGAAACAAGTTGCTATTATTTTCCATTCATCTATTCACAAGGAGATTATGAATATGAGAAAACTTGCCTTATGCGCCTTTATCGCATTAACACTCACCGCTTGCGCACTCACACCAGAAGAAAAAGCCAAACGCGAAGCCGAGCAACAACGTGCACAACAAGAATTACAAATTCATCTTGCTTCACAATGTGATACCGAAACAGCCAACTTAATGCGTCAACATTTTGAAAACAAAGACAAAGTATGGGAAAACGAAGAAGAACAACAAACATTTCGTTTACAATATCTTGAAAAAATCAACAATCCCCTATTTCAATCCTGCTACAAAATGGCGTGGCAAAACTACATTTCGCAACGACAATTAGAACGCATTGAACGTGATTACTTATGGTATGAACACGACTTATTTTGGCATCGTCCCTTTATAGGCGTTCCCTATTATTACCCACGACACCATGCACGCCCAATCAGACCTAGACCCACACCAAAACCTACAACTCCTTCAAAATAAACTGATTAAACCCCAAAACATAAAAAAGGCTTAAACCCAATGTTTAAGCCTTTTTAAAATCATCAATCCTCAACAGGCTTTTCAGCAGCAACTTGGTCAATAAGATGCGACAAATAAACACCTTGTTCAAGCGACTTATCGTATTCAAAATGCAATTCAGGTGTGCGATACAAGGTAATACGTTTAGACAACTCACTGCGTAAAAAACCTTTAGCATGTTCCAAAGCCTGTGCGCTACTGGTTTTATCATCACCTAAAACAGTGTAATACACCGTTGCATGGCTATAATCACGCGTTAACTCCACATCATTGATGGTAATCAAACCCGCGCGTGGATCTTTTAACGCACTGCGCACCAATTCTGCCAACTCGCGCATCATTTGCTCTTTAACGCGATCCACACGAGCATAACCATTACGTTGTTGTCTTTTCATAATCTAATCTTTCTTGGTGAAATAATGACACAATTATAACGGTTTTCAGGCAGCCTGAAACATTGAAAACACACAATCACCACCTTATGCCTTATAATGGCGCGTCCATTATTTTACTGATAAAGTTTCTTCCAATGCCCTATTCCATTTTTTTACCTGATGAAACAGCCACCTTACAACTTGGACAACGTTGTGCCAGCTTATTTCACGCACCAACAGTGATTTATTTACAAGGTGATTTAGGGGCAGGAAAAACCACATTCGTGCGTGGTTTTTTACGTGGTTTAGGCTATTTAGGAAACGTAAAAAGTCCAACTTATGCAGTGGTGGAAAGTTACCAGCTGCCTGAAAAAAACATTCATCATTTTGATTTATATCGTTTTTCTTATCCAGAAGAATGGGAAGATGCAGGTTTAGATGAATTGTTTCAAGAAAACAGCATTTGCCTGATAGAATGGGCAAATCAAGGCGGTGATTACGTACCCAAAGCCAATTGGATTATTGATTTCCAACACCAGAAAGAAGGACGTTGTTGCCAAATTTTACCGCAACACAGCACACAGCAACAGGAATTAACACTATGGCAAAAATAGCTAACAAAGGCATCTTCATTCTATTGATGGGTTTGATTTTAACTTTGTTGACAACAGCACTTTGGGCTGCGCCAAAATTAATTTCAGGCAGCATTGATGCGCAAAACAAACAAACAAAAATTGTTTTGCAAACCAATGAAAAATTAGAATATCGTTATTTCACGCTCACGCAACCTGATCGTTTAGTAATTGATATGAAAGGAATTTTACAAAACGATGCGCTATTGGATATGGCAAAAAAAGTCAACAAAAATGATTATTTTGTCAACAAAATCCGTTTAGGTCAGCAAAACGCACAAACCGTGCGTATGGTTTTTGACTTAAAACGCCCTGTTCTTGCCAAAATCAATGCAAACAACAACAATTTAATTGTTCAACTAACAGAAAAACAAACATCAAAAAACACTGAAAACAATACTCAAACAGAATCCGCTAGTCTTTGGGAACATTATCAGCAAATCAAAAAAGACACCAAAGACAAAACTGCTCAAAAAAATAAAAAAGACCAAAAACGTCAAATCATCGTAATGCTGGATCCTGGACACGGTGGTACCGATCCTGGCGCGGTTGGTCAACGCAATACATACGAAAAACACGTTGCACTACAATTTGCAAAAACCATTCAAAGCAAATTAGAACAAAAAGGCTATAAAGTTTATTTAACACATAACGGTGATATAAAAGGTAAATTACTCTTTACGCCCAGACGCGAAAAAGCACACAAAGTCAATGCTGATGCCTTTGTTTCTATTCATGCAAACAGTATGGAAAACAATTCAAAAGTACGTGGTAGTTCAGTTCTGATTTGGTCTTTAAACGCCGATAGCGAGCGCGCAGAAAGATTAGCAGAATCAGAAAATGGTCAAGAGAAAAATGTTGATATTTCTGGTGTGGCAGAACATATTGAAAACAAAAATGCAAGACAAATATACACTTCTATGCAAGACGAATACAACAGTGCAGAAAGTGCGCGTTTAGGTAACAATATTCTCAAACGAATAGCCAAACATAATATTGTATTAAATAAAAATAAAACAGTAGACTTGGCAGATTTGGCGGTATTGCGTTCGCTGGACATGCCTTCCGTTTTGATAGAACTGGCGTTTATATCCAATTTAGAAGATGAAAAACTGCTAAACAGCAGCACATTCCGCGAAAAAATGTCAGACTCAATTGCCAATGGTATTGATGCTTATTTTAAAGACCCCAAAACCATTTTAAAATAATTTTTTCAGGCAGGCTTGATTAAAGTGTTGTATAAAATATGCAAAATGTTTCGGAAGATGCAAAAAAACAGGTGTAACCGTTTTTTTTACTTGCACTTTTTCATTAAGCTTGATATAAAAGCGCATATTTGATTTGAACAGTGCGTGAATACACACTCTGTGCGTATTTCACATTATTTTTTTTATCCTTTTTCGGAGAAAATAGATATGAATAAATCAGAACTGATTGACGCTATTGCAGAAAAATCTGGTTTGACCAAAACCAATTCAGCAAAGGCTTTAGATGCTTTTATGGCAACAGTTAAAGAAACTTTGCAAGAAGGTGGTGAAATCGCTTTGGTTGGCTTTGGTTCATTTTGCGTAGCAGAACGTGCTGCGCGTCAAGGTTTGAACCCACAAACTCGTAAACCCATCACTATTCCTGCTACAAAAGTACCTAAATTCAAACCAGGTAAAGCATTGAAAGATGCTTTGGTTGAAGCAAAACCTGCTAAAAAAGGTAAAAAATAAGCAGTATTTTTATAAAAAGCTGCCTGAAATATTTTTTCAGGCAGCTTTTCTGTTTCCCCCTTTTTAAAC
>JAFSQZ010000227.1 GCA_017446355.1 Neisseriaceae bacterium | reverse complement strand
GTTACATAACCTGCGGATACGGTATGCACAAATTTATTTTGAGCCACAGTATTCAGTACAACATCGCTGAAACTGGTCATTTCCATACGCATGGTTTCAAAACTAAATTCCGCACCCACAGGATATTGCATCCAACCATTTGCAATCAAAATCCACAAAGCAGAAAGATTGGTGCCCACTGCCATCAGAATGGTTACCAACAAATGCCCACGCCGTGATAAACGATCCCAACCAAAGAAGAACAAACCGATAAAAGTTGATTCCAAGAAAAACGCCATTAAGCCTTCAATCGCCAATGGTGCACCAAAAATATCGCCCACATAATGTGAGTAATAAGCCCAGTTAGTACCAAACTGAAACTCCATCGTAATGCCTGTGGTAACGCCCAAAGCAAAGTTAATGCCAAACAACTTGCCCCAAAAACGCGTCATATCTTTGTAAATGACTTTACCCGTCATCACATACACAGACTCCATAATCACCAGTATCCAAGTCAGTCCCAAAGTAAGTGGCACAAACAAGAAGTGATACATTGCCGTAGCAGCAAATTGCAGCCTTGATAAATCAACAATATCCATAAAAAAACTCCTGATGAGATGAGATAAAACACACTCTTTCGGACAACCAAGCCGTTTTCTAGAGTGTTTTAGTATTTAGTGAAGCGTTTTATTCATTATTCACAGGTTCAGCTGCCTGAAACAGGTGCTGTTCCACTGTTTTAGAATCAACTTTCACTTTGTTTTCACTGAAAAAAAACTGCCATATCAAGGTAAGCACAATCAACTTAACAACAATAACGACAGCAATTTTCCGTTGCAAATCACGATTGTTTATATATTTATTCATATTTTATAATATGCTAATGTTATTATAGTTATATCATAACACTTACAATATAACATCGCAACTTATTCAGCACTAAAAATCTTTATGAAACATTTGATAAATCATCATCTGATAATTTAAAACCTTTGCAAAACTTGTCATTCTGAACTTTTCGCAAGAAAGTGAAAAATCTCATTCTTTGTTTTATAAAGATTTTTCGCTAACACTCAAAATGACGAATAAGAATAATAAAAAGTAGAGTTTTACAAAGTTTTTACACGGATTATTATGCTTAATAAAAAAAGGCTGCCTGAAATTCAGGCAGCCTTTGGATTGTGTTGATTATTTATAAACGCACCACTTCTTGAATTTTGGGATTATTGTTTAATTTAGTCATCACTTCGGTAAGTTCATTTAAATGATGCACTTCTAACAATAAGTTAATTTTCTGAACGCCGTTACTTCCTTCAATATTTTCACTATGAATACTCACAAGGTTAATGCCTTTTTCTGCGATGGTAGACAAAATTTGCGCCAACAAACCTTGTCCATCGTGGGCAATAATTTGTAGATGACTTAAATAATTTTGTGTTACTAAATCGTTAAAATCCCCCCAATTGGCTTTTAAAATATTTTTTTCATTTCCCTCATTTAATAGTTGCGCACACCCTTCACGATGAACCACAAAGCCTGATTCTTGGTTAAACAACACGCTAATACTATCTTTGGGCACAGGATAACAGCAAGATGCAAAATGAATATGACTGTTTTCTCGACCACTAATAGCAAACGCATCAAGTTGAACATCGGCTTCATCTGATAACCGTTGAAATAAACGTTTTAAACCCAAAGCAATTTTTGCAGGCGACACCTGTGAACGCGCAACTTCTTCATAAAATTTATCCCAAGTACGCTCTTCGTTTAAATATTTTTGTTCAAATTGTTTCGCTAATGTTTCAGGATTAAGTTGATGATGACGAGCAACACTGTTTAAAACGTGTTCAAATACTCGTCGCCCCAAATCCAAAGCATCATTTCGGCTGACACGATTTAGATAAACACGAATTTTGCTTCGCGCATTACCTGTTACCGCCATATTAAGCCACTCTGGTGTAGGGTGAGCTGTGGGTGAAGTGATGATTTGCACACAATCATCTGCATTGAGTTTGGTGTTTAATGATACTCGGCGACGATTAACCAGCGCACCTGCACATCTGTTACCCACTTCACTATGTATCGCATAAGCAAAATCAATAGGCGTTGCGCCTCGCGATAAAGGAATTGCTTTGCCTTTTGGTGTGTACACAAAAAATTTCGCACCCAAGTCTGCCGTGATATTGTTGACGAAATCGCGATCATCTTCACTGTCTTTATCCAATTGACGGATTTCTTCTAACAATACTTGAATATGATGTACATCAGCACTGCTGCCTGCAACAATATCACTAATAAAGCCTTTTTCGGCTTTTCTATTCATCTCTTTGGTGCGAATTTGCACTTTTAAAGGATGCAAAGCGTTGGTTACGCGTAAAGAGGTGTGTAAACTTTGATAGCCATTGCTTTTTGGTAGCGCAATGTAATCTTTGAATTTGTTTAATTGAGGTGGATAGTGGCGGTGTAAGATACCCAAAGCCAGATAACATTCATCTACACTGTCCACAATCACACGAAAGCCGTATACATCTCGCCAATCTTCAAATCTTCCTTTTCTGTTGTTTTTATGTTTTTGGTAGATGCTATAAAGACTGCGTTCGCGTCCATATACTTCGGCGTGGATATTATGCTCGCTCAATAAATCACGAATTTTATCCATAAAGCCATCAATAAACGCTTTACGTTCTGCACGAAATTTTTCCATATTGTTCGCTAATGCACGATAGCGAAATGGATACAATGCTGCGAAAGATAAATCTTGTAACTCGCGATAAACTTCACTTAAACCTAGAAAGTCTGCAATGGGTGCGTAAACATTAAATGTTTCCATAGCACTGCGCATTTTGCTTTCGGCTCGTTGTGCACTAATGGTACGCATATTGTGTAAACGGTCAGACAGTTTAACGACAATCACACGTGGCTCATTCAGCATAGACACCACTAAACGGCGTAAATTACTGGCTTGTAATTCGCTTTTGTCTTTTTTTTCTTCGTCTTCTAATTTGGTAAGTGAAACCACCATTTTGGTGATGGTTGAACCAAATTCTTCTGCCATTTGTGCTTCGGTGATTTCTGTGTCTTCTAAAACATCGTGCATCAAACCTGCACACAAGGTTTGCACGTCCATACGCCAACGCGCCAATTCCAGCGTAACTTCAATAGGGTGTGTAATATAAGGCTCGCCACTTCTGCGTTTTTGCCCATCATGCGCCCGAAAAGCGTATGCACACGCTTTTTCCACCAATGCCAAATCTGTTTGATTTAAATATAAAGCAGCTTCTGCAAAAAGTGCATCGCGAACTTTTGCGGTAATCTCATCATAGATGACGGCAGGGTCAGGGGGAACGGGCGAAGACATAAAAAATCCTTTCTAAAACAATTGTTTTAAAACAATTATCTGTTTTTTTCTAAAATACTAACGTCTACTTGACCAGCAGCAATTTCACGTAAAGCGGTTACCGTTGGTTTATCGTTTCGCACATCTTCCACCAAAGGTGTTGTACCGTTTTCTAATTGTCGCGCACGACGTGCAGCTGCCAACGTTAAATCAAAGTGGTTAGGAATGTGAGGTAAACAATCATCTATAACAATACGTGCCATAATGCTTCTTTCTAAAAATTTCTAAAAAAAGGCTGCCTGAAACAACCAGTCAGCACAGATACATTTTTCAGGCAGCCCTTTAATCCTGTTTTTTAATCCTGGTTTCTTTTCAGGCTGCCTGAAAACCGAAAAACGATTTATTCTACTGATTTTTATTGATTTTGCAACACTTTTTCAATCATTTGACTTTGGTGTATCTGTTCATAACGCGCTGCGTGAATAATATGGGTCAATGCTGCTTCGGCTTCATCTAAATCATCATTCACCACCACGTAATCAAATGACAGCGCATGGCTAATTTCTTCGGTAGCCAAAGCCAAGCGACGTGCAATCACATCTTCACTATCGGTTTGACGATTATTTAAACGCTGTGCCAACACTTCCAACGAGGGTGGCAAAATAAAAATACTTTTCGCACTTGGCAACGCTTGGCGCACTTGGGTTGCCCCTTGTATATCAATTTCTAAAATCACATCAAAACCTTGCTGGCAAAGTTCTGTTACCTTTGCCATACTGGTGCCATAAAAATGACCAAACACTTCGGCATGTTCTAAAAACGCACCCTGCCCCACCAAATCCAAAAATGCTGCTTCGTCCACAAAATAATAATGTTTACCGTGTTCTTCACCTGCACGAGGCGCACGCGTAGTATGCGACACAGAAACGCGAATATCTTGGTTTTTATCCACCAAACGCGAAACCAAAGTTGTTTTACCTGTACCCGATGCAGCAGAGATAATAAAAATATTGCCTTGTCTTGTTGTACGCATCATCAACACCTTTCATCTGTTTCATCAAATAGGTGAAATTATGGCATAAATGTTTATTTTGCGTCAGCAGTAAATGTGCAATCGTGTTATAGTGATGACTATTTATCTCTTTTGGGCAACTTTGATTAGGAAATCCAATGGAAAATAACGAAAACGATATTGAAAAAGATGAAGGAATGATTGCGTACGAGCAAGGCGATTTCAAACTTGCGGCTGCTTGTTGGCGCAGAATGGCCGCCAAAAACAAAGCGCAAGCGATGTTTAATTTAGCTGTGTTGTATACCAATGGTCAAGGTGTAGAAAAAGATGAAGAACAAGCGCGAACTTGGTGCGTACACGCAGCACAAGCAGGTTTAGTGGAAGCGCAACACCACTTGGGTTTAGTGTATCAACAAGAACAAAACTGGCAACAAGCCGTGTATTGGTGGGAACAAGCCGCAAAAGCAGGTAACGCAGAATCACAAAACAACCTTGCTTGGGCATACCATATGGGATACGGCGTTACCCAAAACAACGAAACCGCTGCCGACTGGTTTGAAATGGCAGCCCGACAAAATCACGCAGACGCTTGTTTTAATTTAGGCGTACTATACGCCAACGGACAACGTTTTCAACATGCGCGTTATTGGTGGCAAAAAGCTGAAAAACTTCAACATCAGGCAGCTGTTGATGCTTTAAATAAATTAACAGAATTAGGTGTTTAATTTATTGATTTTATTAAATATCTAAATATTCAGGCAGCCTGAAACCTTTGCAAAACCCTACTTTGTACTATTTGTCATTTTGACCTTGAACGAAGTGAAAGGGAAAAATCTTTATCAAACAAAGAATGAGATTCTTCACTTTTCTGCGAAAAGTTCAGAATGACAAGTTTTGCAAAGGTTTCAGCCTAAATATTCAGAAAATCGCCTTGTTTTAACGTTATTTAAAACGCGCAATAACAGATTTAAAATGGATTAAGAAATCCAATGCTCATAAACAAGCCATTCATCATCTTCATGTCGCATTTCAACTTTACACTTTCTTGTTTCGCCAGAAATTTCTGATGAATAAACCACACCAAATTTCAATACATTTTTGGCAGGCATTTCCCAGCCATAAATGCGTGATACATCAACACATTTACCATCTGGATGATAAGTAAAACTTGGACTGTGCATCAAACTACTCGCTTTTGCAGTAGTTATAGTACCCATATTTTTTGTCTTAAAACAC
>JAFSQZ010000226.1 GCA_017446355.1 Neisseriaceae bacterium | reverse complement strand
GCCTGAAAGCTTGGATCTTTATTTGTAGGGTGAGCATCAAAAGCCCATCAAATACCACGCGGCGAAGTATTAAATGATTTAAAACGCGTGAGTAAGGCACCTACCGTGCGGTTTGTTTTGGTGGGCAAGGATTTTCTAAACATAGATTTGAAAAAAAACAGCTGGGTCGGTTTTAAATTCGTGAATAAGTTGCAACAATTCTTCTCGGCTAGTGGGATACATAATTAACTGGTTTTCCATAAAAGCCAATTCAGCGTTCAGTTCCATTAGCGTTAATACGAAACATTCTTCACTCAACACATAAATCACATCAAACAAATAGCGTCCATCATCAGATGCTCCTGCGATGAGTTGTTCGTGTGCATAATCGGCGAAATTGCTGTCGTTTGGTTCATTTTCAGGCAGCTTTGAAACGATATTCCAAATCATTGCGTGGTTTCCAAAATGTATAAAGAAGTGATTTCTTTTTGACGTGCAAAAGCGAGTGAATCGTTGGGATTATTGGCTTTGCTGTGTTTGGGGCGTGTGGATAGTTTTTGTCGCACGTGCCAATGGTTTTCTTGAAACCAATTGTTTAAATCGTCTGCTTGGCGCAAACCTAAATGTTCCGCTAAATCCGACATAATCAACCACAATTGCCCTTGTGGGTTTAGGTGTGCAGCTGCTTGTTTGAGTACATTTTTTAGCATTGTGTGTTGTGGGTCATACAAGGCGGTTTCAATAACGGAAGTAGGCTTTACAGGCAGCCACGGTGGATTGCAAACGATTAAATCCACTTGTTCATTATTAAAACCATCTTGTTGTTTTAATTCAATATTTTTGTATTGTAAATGTTGAAAATTAGCACGTGCTGCGTTGATGGCACGAATGTTGTTATCGGTAGCAATGATGTTTGCAACACCGCGTTTGGCAAGTATGGCAGCAATAACGCCACTTCCTGTTCCTAAATCCAATGCACTTTTAATGGTTTCAGGCAGCGGTGCTTGTGCGATTAAATCCAAATATTCGCCACGCAAAGGGGAAAACACGCCAAAAGGGACGTGAATGGTATTGTTTAATGTTTCAATCCATACGCCTTTTTTGTGCCATTCGTGTGCGCCAATAAAACCCAATAATTGATTAAGTGGTAATAAAAAAGATTCGGTATTGGGCGTATCGTATACATCGTTTAAGGCTGCCTGAACATCTGGTGCGCGTGGTAAATTCAGTTGAAAATTTGCTTGAATTTCAATCAGTAAACCATTGATTAAACGGCTTTGTTGCGCTTGCGCTAAACGGTATTTGTGAAAAGTTTCGGCTGGTGTTGTACCTGTTTTACTGGGTTTGCGCACACGTTTTTTTAAGGCAGCCAAAAGTTGTTTGCCTTGTTGAAAATCGCCACGCCAAATAATTGCTGTGTTCTGTCTTACCCATTGCAACAGCTTATCCGCAGAAAGTTGCTGGGTTTCTATAAATTGTTGTGGTGGTTTAGACTGGCTAAAATTGCGGTATTCAGGGATAAACATTGTTAACACCAATGTTTTCAGGCAGCCTTTGAACATCGGCTGCCTGAAAAGATTATTTTGTTAAAGTATTCAAGGCTTCTTGGTATTTGGCAACGGTTTTTGCCAACACGTCTTCTGGCACTTTCGGCGCAGGTGGCTGTTTATTCCAACCGCTTTGCTCTAACCAATCGCGAACAAATTGTTTATCAAATGATGGCGGATTGGTGCCGACTTGATAACTGTCCACTGACCAAAAACGACTAGAATCAGGGGTTAACACTTCGTCCATTAAGGTTAACACACCGTTTTCATCTAAACCAAATTCAAATTTAGTATCAGCGATAATGATGCCACGTGTTTTTGCATAAGCTGCTGCTTCACGATAAAGCTCAATGGCTTTGGCGCGAACTTCTTCTGCACGTTCTTGACCAATAATGGCAACGCATTGTTCAAAAGAAATATTTTCATCATGCTCGCCCACTTCGGCTTTGGTAGAAGGTGTAAAAATCACTTCGGGCAGTTGCTCGGCTTCACGCAAGTTTTCAGGCAGCTTAATGCCACAAACCGAACCTGTTTTTTGGTATTCTTTCCAACCGCTGCCTGAAAGATAACCACGAACCACCGCTTCAATTTTTACAGGCGTTAATCGTTTGGCAACAACGGCGCGTTTTTCAATCGCACGCGCTTCTTGTTCAGGCAGCACGTCATACACTGTTTGACCTGTGAAATGATTGGGCATAATGTGTGATAGTTTTTGAAACCAGAAATTGGAAATCTGTGTCAAGATTTCACCTTTGCCAACAATGGGTTCATCTAAAATCACATCAAATGCAGACAAACGGTCTGACGCAACAATCAACATACTGTTGGCATCAATTTCGTATAAATCGCGTACTTTACCTGAATAAATTTTTTTAAGAGAAAGTGAAGACATAGGAAACTTTCTAAAAACATAAAGAAAAGAAAACAACGTATTTTAGCTTGTTTTTCAGGCAGCCTGAAAGATTTTTGTGTGTTGTGTTTAAAAAACATAAAAAATGCGGCAAACTTGGTTATCCTGATTATTTCACTGCTTTTCTTTTATAAGCATAATACGTTGTGTTTTCAAGTATTCAGGCAGCCTGAAAATAAAACCTGTCATTGCGAGCGAGCCGTAAGGCTACGCGTGGCAATCTCCCAGCTACGGAGAACGGACTTTTCAGGCAGCCTGAACATTTATTTTGTTTTCCAATTTTTCAATTTATTATGGTATGCAAGTAAACAGGCTTGTTAAAGTGTAGAAATTCGT
>JAFSQZ010000225.1 GCA_017446355.1 Neisseriaceae bacterium | reverse complement strand
CTAAAATAACAGCAACAAAAATAGTTCAATCAACTTATTTTGTAGTACTGGTTTAACGGACTTTTGAGTTTCGCAGAAATTTTGTTTTCACTTGGGAGTGATTATTCTAATTTAAAATTAGATTTTCTTTAGTTATTTAAGGGGGCATTTAAATTATCCTGACTTAATTTGTCAATGTATTCTAATTTTGTCTAATCAAAGCTTAATTGCAATGGCATACTAATTGGCATACCAAATTCAAGCAATTAAAAAAGTCCTTTGATAATCAAAGGACTTTAAGAAAAACTGGCAGAGAGGAAGGGATTCGAACCCTCGATACGCTATTCACGTATACACACTTTCCAGGCGTGCGACTTAAACCACTCATCCACCTCTCTGCAGTGAAAGGACGATTGTAGCGAAAAGCGCGTTATCAATCAAGATTGATTTTGGTTTAATATTTTCGCCAATAGGTTGCAAAACGTGGTGTGCCTTTTTTGGTGAAACCACGATATTTAAATGTAATGGTGCTACCAATTTTTGGGGGATTTTTGCGGTCGCTGTCTTTAAAACCCGAACCGATACGAAATTCTCCCCATTCATTTTTGCATGACACAGCACCAAGCATACCGCTGTATTTGCCTTTTCCTTTATGGTGTTGTGTTACTACGCATTCGGCATCTTGCGTGCCTTTTAATTTCAATAATTGATTTACGCGTCCTGATTGATAAGGTAGGTTAGGGTTGCGCAACATTACGCCTTCTCCGCCCATTTTTTCTATTTTTTGCAAAAACTGTCTTGCGTGGGCTTCATTTTTTACGGGAATTTGCTCAATAATGGCAAAATTAGCTTGTGGAAAACGTTGTAAGTGTTGTTGAGCAAGGGCTAAACGTTGATAAAGTGTTCCTTTTGCTTGTGGTACATCAAAAACATATAATTTTATGCCACGCCAATCGCCTTTTGAGCTGCGTACGGTTGCTGAAATGCGTTCAAATTCGCCACGTGCGCTGAATAATTCGCCGTCCATTGGGAAATTGGGAAAATTTTGTGTAAAACCTTTTGGTGGTGTGAACGCATTTCCTTGCCGGCTGATGAGTTGTTTTCCGTCCCAATAAGCACGTACACCGTCTAATTTTTCACTCATTGCCCAACCTTGAATGTCTTGTCCTGTAAACTCTTTGGCAAGCATTAAATTGGGTGCTGCATAAACACTGCACGCAAAAAATATGATGCTGTAAAATAGGGATTTCATTTTTATTCCTTTTCAGGCAGGGCAGATTAAAGTTTCAAGTGCAACATACATATAGGTATGTTTGCAAGAAATATTTTGCTTTGTCAGAATAATGAAAAGAGATGTGAGTTGATAAAATCTGTTACATCTTTTTTCTTAATAAAGTTGCCAAATGCTGAACAATTGCTGTTGCCGTGTCATCTTTATTCATCTGTGGCAACGAAATTTCATTATTGTCGTCAATTAAAGTTACCGCATTAACCGAGCTACCCATTGCCACCGAAGCATCATTAGCCACCAATAAAGGTACCCCTTTTTTCAAACGTTTGGCACGTGCATAGGCTAAAACGTTTTCACTTTCTGCAGCAAAACCCACGCAAAATGGCGCGTTGGGTAAATGCGCAACATCAAACAAAATATCAGGATTTTCCGCCAATTCCAAAACAGGTAAGTCTTGATTTTCGGCTTTTTTAAATTTTTGCGTTAACGCATTTTTAACGTAAAAATCAGCCACCGCAGCTACAGAAATAAAAATATCAACACCTTCATTGACACGTTGCAACACTGCTTGATGCATTTTTTTTGCACTTTTGGCTTGATGACTAGACGTTAAACCAACAGGTAATTCTGTTTGCAGCAAACCATAAATCAAATGCACTTTTGCACCTGCACGTCGGCAAGCGCGTGCCAAAGCGACACCCATTTGACCGCTAGAAGTATTGGTGATGCCACGCACAGGGTCAATAGCTTCAAAAGTTGCGCCCACAGTAAGCAAAACACTTTTATCAAGTAAAGATTTTTCCGACCAAAAATCAGGCAGCCATTCTGCAATTTCTTTAGCTTCCAGCATTCTGCCTTCACCAATTTCACCACAAGCTTGTTCACCAAAAGCAGGCATTAAAAGATGAATACCGTCTTGTTTAAGCTGTTCAATATTACGTAAATTAGCAGGGTTGCGCCACATTTGTACATTCATTGCAGGCGCAACCACCAAAGGACACGTTCGCGCTGCCGCCAATTGAGTGATGAGATTATCAGCAATACCGTTAGCGATTTTTGCCAAAGTATTGGCACTGGCAGGCGCAATCAACATAATATCCGCTTGACGTGTTGCATTGATATGATCCATACCATTGGCACTTAAATGCTGTTCAGTTAGGACGGGCTGTCCACTTAATGCTTGAAAGGTTTGTGCGCCCACAAACTCCGTTGCCGCACAAGAAAGCGCAACAGTAACTTGATGACCTTGTTTTTTTAGCAAACGCACCAATTCGCAAGATTTATAAGCTGCAACGCTGCCTGAAACAGCCAAAAGAATATGTTTTGTCATCATTGAATATAAAAGTTTTAAACAAAAAAGCGAAGTATAACGGAAGTTGCCATTATTTGCTGATATTTAGCTGCCTGAAAGCCTGAAATAATATTCTTTTAAAACAATTGGATTGAAAATAACGAATGTTTTTTCTTAACAAAACACTTGCCAAGTTAACCAGAATTTGGTTTAATTCGCGTCTTTCAAGGCCAGATAGCTCAGTCGGTAGAGCAACGGACTGAAAATCCGTGTGTCGGCAGTTCGATCCTGCCTCTGGCCACCATTATTTATTTAAGAAAATCAACGGCTTTATGCCGTTTTTTCTTTTGGTGTTGTAAAACCTCATCACCCTTTGTGCCTTGTTGTGTCAAAACCAGTAATAACAAATAGGTGTAGAAATTCGTAGCGTTATTTACACTTTTTGCTGATTTTTGTTTTTCGCTTAAATTGTTTTTAAGCAATTTTATGACAAAGTCAAGAACAATGTGGCGTTGTCGTTCCTATCGACATTCTTGACTATGCAAAAAAAACTGCTAAATTGGTCTTCAAGCGAAAAACAAAAAAGTGTAAACAACGCTAGTATTTTCCATATACTGCAGAACAAGAACGAAGAATCTCAAAGATTTGATTATCTTTCACCGCAATCTAAAATTTCACCCTTATATTTCACATATTTTACAAGTATATAGGGATCATTTTCTACATATGAACGAGAACAATTTGTCCAACCTATTCTAGGAAGCTGACAATGAATTTCCTTGCTTAAAATTCTAACGTTTGCCAACTTATTATCTTTATTTAGAACTGCAGCATTGTTTTGCAAATCATTTTTAGCATTTTCATCTAATTGATTATACGCTACCCAAGGATATCCGCTTTGTTCATCTTTCCCTTCAACCTGTCCCAAAACACGGCAATTTACCATCGTTCCTTCACTTAACAAAACTTTTCTTGCTTCCTCATGCAAAATAATCTTCGGATGTGGTGCAGGTGGTGGGACACAACCTATTAAAACAAATGATAACCATAAATCAAATGATAACTTTTCATAAAAAATCCTTTAAAAGGCTCACTAGAATTTGGTCAGTTTACCCCCTTAACAAAAATCAAGCCCACTCTAAATCAAAAAAACTACAACACAAAAGAAAAACATACTCACATCACACCACCACATTGGCAGAACAAAAAGAAAAAGCTTTCCAACAATTACGAAACAGTGTTTGAAACAATTGTTAAAGAAAGGTGTTGCATTACCGAGATAATTAATTTACAGATAATGGAACTCATTCAGGCAGCCTGAAAACTGTCTAATAGCAAGATGACCATTTTTGCACTTAATGCTTTAAACCCAAAAATAGTAACAAAAATCAAGCATTTTCGCTCAATTTTAGCTAATCACCACCCAATAATGGTATTCAATCATTACACTTTATGATGGATTGTTAGATAGATAAATAAAAACATTTGATTATGGCGCACCCGACTGGACTTGAACCAGCGACCTTTGGCTTCGGAAACCAATGCTCTACCAACTGAGCTACGAGTGCAAAACGCCAAAGCATACCTGAAAATCACACTAAACGCAAAAAATCCCACACGGCTTCACATTAAATGTTGTTTTATGAAAGGTAAAAAACTCGCCACTTGTTGTGGCGAGAAAACTTTCAGATTAAATATAAGCGTGAATTAAATGAATTTAGTGCTTGGTTTGTGGCGGATTGTTGGCAATTTTTTGGAAAAATTGCAGATATTTCACCAACACAAACAGCGTCATTACAATCGCAAAAATGCCTTCGGCATATGCCAAATAAAACCACACAGGGCTTGCATTCACAATGCGTAAGCCTTCAAACAGGCTGTTGGCTGTGATGATAAAAGGGAAAGTTAAAGCGGCATACGATGGAAAAAAGCCGTTCTTTAAATAAGACGGTACTTGGCTTAATACCATCACAAACAAAAGTTGCGACAAGATAAGTGATACCCAAACCAAAGCAGCTGAATGTTCGCCGTGTGGCAGAAGCCGTGCGTAGCCCACAATCAGCATAGCCAGCGGTGCGGTGTAAATGGCAAACACTGGGCGAGCGGAAACTTCTTCCACAGGCACTTTCAGGTAGCGTAAGGTAATGACAATAAACATCACCACAAAGCCGATTGCTGATAACGCAAACAGACCATAGCGAATGGTTTGCAGGGGCAACCAATCAATCGTTAAATGGTGCGAAGTCATCACAGGAACGCAAAAGCCGACAAAGGGAATAAAATAAGCGGCAAATACTTGTTTTATTTGTAAATGTAAAATATATTTGGCATTAAACCACGCCAGATAAATCAGCACCGCAATCAGGGAAAATAACCACAAAAAAGCGGCAGCGTTGGGATAAGATGACGATAAATACGCCGCATCCAACATAAACGCAAAGGGAATCACCGTTGCCACGGCTGCCTGAACGGGGTGTTGCAAGTTGGCTTTGAGATTTTGTGGCAAAAACAGGGCTTTTAACAGCACAATAATCAGCAATGCCGCACCCAACACGCCAAACACAGGCTTTGCCCACGCACCTTGACCAAACTCGGCAAACAAACCGCCTAAACCTGTGATACCAAAAGCTAATCCAGCCACAGGCAGTGGTGTGTGTCGAATAATATTTTCTAATTTAGTATTCATTTTTTGTGCCTTTTAATATAGTTAAAAACAAATGTTTTTTTGTTTTTTATTTAATTTTATTATTTTAGCATATTCTAAAATAATAATGTCAAGAGTG
>JAFSQZ010000224.1 GCA_017446355.1 Neisseriaceae bacterium | reverse complement strand
TATTTATAGAACCATTTGAAACACTAGGTTGGGTATTTTTTGTCGTTGCATTTTGTATCATTCCGCTTGTGTTTATCAGTCTGATTACTGAAACATTGCAAAAATATAATACTTTTCTATTTTTTGTTTTCTCTGTTTTGGTTTTATTGGGCTATATGTGTTTAACTTTATTGACGGCTTTTCTAATTGTTTTTTTCTGGTCTATTGTGCCAGGTTATTTGATGACAATACCGATTTTGCGTTGGCATTATCTATATCATAAACAGAAAGCGTTTATTGAAATAGATAATTTTAATATTTAGGCAGCCTGAAACAAATATTAGGAGCAGAAAATGAATATTGTATTGTTAGGCGGTAGTGGTTTTGTGGGTTCTCGTGTTGCGGAAATTTTACGCAATAAAGGACATAATGTAACAACGCCTAATCGGCAGGAATTGGATTTACTCAATCCTAATCTGCACAATGTTGAAAAAATTTTAAGCAATCAACAAGTCATTATCAATGCGGTGGGTGTGATGAGTCGATATGCCGAAGTGTTGGATAAAGTGCATTATCAAACGCCCAAATTATTAGCCGAAATTGCTGCGGATATGAATATCAAACACTGGGTGCAATTATCGGCTTTGGGGGCGGATTGGCAATATCCAGCGGAATTTTTGGCAAGCAAGGGTAGGGGAGATAATGCGGTTTTGCAAATTATGCCAAGCGTTAATATTGCTCGCCCATCGGTGATTTATGGGCGTGGCGGGGCAAGTTGTGAGTTGTTTATCAAATTAGCCAAACTGCCGATTTTACCGCTGCCTGAACAAGGACGCTTTTTATTGCAACCTGTCTGCGTTAATGAAGTGGCAATAGGCTTGGCAAATATGGCTGAAAACCCTTTGCCACACGGTGCAATCGTGAATATGACAGGTGGCAAAGTGGTGTCTATGGCAGAATATCTCACCATTATGCGGCAAAACCTACACCACAAACTGCCTGCGAAAGTGCTGAATATTCCATTAAGCCTAATCAAGCCGTTTTTGCCCATCACCAAAATATTGAGTAATGGTATGTTAAGCCCTGACAGTATTCAAATGTTGCAAGACGGCAATACGGCGGATAATGCGGCTTTTGCTTGTCTGTTGGGCAAAACACCGCAAAACCCAGACGAGTTTATTCAGGCTGCCTGAATATTTTAAATTTGCCAATCAATGGCATCAAAACCGTTTTCTAATAAGTAATGATTGGCTTGCGAAAAATGTTTGCAACCAAAAAAACCACGATAGGCGGATAAGGGAGAAGGGTGGGGTGCGGTGAGTACAAGATGTTTTTGGCGATTGATTTTCGCGCCTTTTTTTTGTGCATGACTGCCCCAAAGCATAAATACAATGTGTTGCCGATGTTGGTTGATTTGTTCAATCACGCGGTCTGTGAAAGTTTCCCAACCGTATTGTGCGTGCGAGTTGGCTTGGTGGGCGCGAACGGTTAAAACGGTGTTCAGTAATAATACGCCTTGCTCTGCCCAGTGGGTTAGGTTGCCGTGTTGTGGTATTTGAAAGCCTGCTATGTCTTGGCTGAGTTCTTTGTAGATGTTAACAAGAGATGGCGGTGGTGTAATGCCGTTTTGTACCGAAAAAGCTAAACCATGCGCTTGTCCAATATTGTGATAGGGATCTTGCCCTAAAATAACAACGCGAATGTTGGCAAATTCGGTGAGTTTAAAGGCGTTGAATACATCTTTGGCTGCTGGGAAAATTTGTTGTCCTGCTTCGCGTTCGGCACGGACTTTTTGAATCAATTCTTGAAAATAAGTTTGTTGTTTTTCGCCTGCTAGGGCTTGTTGCCATGTTTGCATTGCGGTAAAAATAAAGGAGTTGTTGATGGTTTGGTTTTTACCACGTTTTCAGGCTGCCTGAAAGTTTTTTGTGTATTTTTGTAAACATAAAAGTGTAAGGGTGATGAGTTTTTCTTTATTTTGGGCGGTGTTTGGGTGTGGTAATGAGTAAAAAAATGGGCTTTGTAAAGGCAGATGCTTAAACAGCGGAAAACTCATCATTGTGGTTTCCGCTGTTTTTGTTTCAGGCTGCCTGAAAGATAAAATAGGTGTTATAAAGCACGCAAGATTTCTTCCACTGTTCCTTTTGCATCGCCAAAACACATATAGCTGTTTTCTTTAAAGAATAATGGGTTTTGTACGCCTGCGTAACCTGTGTTCATAGAACGTTTGAATACAACGACATTTTTGGCCTCCCAAACGTGTAAAACAGGCATTCCTGCGATTGGACTGTTGGGGTCGGTGGCAGCAGCTGGGTTAACCGTATCGTTGGCACCAATGACTAACACGACATCGGTATCGGCAAAATCGTCATTGATTTCGTCCATTTCTAAAACGATGTCATACGGTACTTTGGCTTCTGCCAATAACACATTCATATGTCCTGGCAAACGACCTGCTACAGGGTGAATACCAAAACGTACGTTGACACCTGCTGCACGCAGTTTTTCGGTGATTTCTGCTACTGGATATTGGGCTTGTGCCACTGCCATACCGTATCCTGGTGTGATGATCACTGATGATGCGCCTTTGAGCATATCGGCTACATCAGCAGCTTTGAGTTCACGGTATTCGCCCATTTCTTCTTCGCTACTGCTACTGCTGTCTGTACCAAAACCACCTGCAATCACAGATAGGAAAGAGCGGTTCATGGCTTTACACATAATATAAGACAAAATAGCACCTGATGAGCCAACTAATGCACCTGTTACAATCAGTAAGTCATTGGATAACATAAAGCCAGCGGCTGCAGCTGCCCAGCCTGAATAAGAGTTGAGCATTGATACGACTACTGGCATATCTGCGCCACCAATAGAAGCCACTAAATGCCAACCAAATGCTAATGCAATAATGGTCATCAATACCAAGAATGCACCAGAACCTGTTTTGACAAATAGTATCAATAATATGGCGGAAATTAACAATGCACCAAGATTGAGCATATGCTTGTTGGGTAAAACCAAAGGTTTGCTGCTGATTTTTCCATTTAATTTACCAAAAGCAACAATAGAACCTGTGAACGTTACCGCACCAATGAAAATGCCTAAAAAGACTTCCACTAAATGGATGTTGTGCATTTGGGCTGAAACGTTGCCTGATTGTAAAAAGCTATTAAAACCCACCAATACAGCTGTTAAACCCACAAAACTGTGTAACAGCGCAATCAGTTCGGGCATTTGTGTCATTTCTACTTTTTGGGCTTTATAAATACCAATTGCTGCACCTGCAATCATGGCAATTAAAATCCAACCTAAACCATGCACATTTTTATCAGCAAGTGTGGCAAATAAAGCCACTGCCATACCTGCCATACCAAAGTAATTACCATTTTTGGCGGTTTCTTGTTTGGATAATCCTGCAAGGCTGAGAATAAATAAAAGTGCCGCTAAAATATACGCAGCAGTAATGAAACCTGATGACATACTTTTTTATCTCCTTAACCTTTACGGAACATATTTAACATACGGCGTGTTACATAAAAACCGCCAAAAATATTGATACTTACTAATAAAATACCAATAAAAGCAAATAAACTTACCCAAGTATGACCATGACTGATTTGCAAAAGTGCGCCAATAATGATGATACCTGAAATAGCATTGGTTACAGACATTAGTGGCGTATGCAATGAGTGTGTAACGTTCCAAACTACGTAATAACCAACAACACAAGACAAAACAAACACAATCATATGATTTAAAAATTCTGCTGGCGCAACAGCTCCTAACCATAAGAACAAAGCTGCCCCCACACACAATGGAGCCAGTTTTTTCCATAATGGAACAGGTGTTGTTTCTTTTTCTACAACAGGTGCAACTGCTGTTTGTGGTTTTTGTGGTGCTGCGGAAACTTGAATAGGGGGTGGTGGGAACATATTTTCACCATCATGCGTTACCGTCATATTGCGGATAATCACATCTTCAAAATTCAAGTTTATTTCGCCATCTTTTTCTGGTGATAATAATTTAGATAAATTCACCAAGTTTGTCGCATAAAGTTGTGATGATTGACCTGATAAACGATTCGGTAAATCGGTATAACCAATAACGGTTACGCCGTTTTCAGTAACAATGCTTTTACCCGTTTCAGTATATTCGCAGTTACCACCGCCCAAAGCGGCTAAATCCACAATCACCGAGCCATTTTTCATGGAATCCACCATTTCTCGCGTAATCAGTTTAGGAGATGGTTTTCCTGGAATGGCGGCGGTGGTGATGATGATGTCCACTTCTTTGGCTTGTTCGGCAAAGAGTTTCATTTCGGCTTCAATAAATTCCTTACTCATCACTTTGGCGTATCCATCGCCGCTGCCTGAATCTTCTTCTTTGAAATCCAATTTCAAGAATTCGCCGCCCATAGACTCAATTTGTTCTGCCACTTCTGGGCGTGTATCAAATGCACGAACCACAGCTCCCAAAGAACCAGCCGCACCAATCGCAGCCAAGCCTGCAACCCCTGCACCAATCACCAAAACTTTGGCAGGAGGCACTTTGCCAGCCGCTGTAATTTGACCTGTGAAAAAACGACCAAAAGCGTGTGCGGCTTCAACAACGGCACGATAACCACTGATGTTTGCCATTGAAGACAATGCGTCCATAGATTG
>JAFSQZ010000223.1 GCA_017446355.1 Neisseriaceae bacterium | reverse complement strand
GCAATATCCGCCCATAAGTGGCTGATGAATGGAATCCACACACTGCGATAGCGTGCATACATCGCCGACCAAATCACGCCTGCGATAAAAATCCCTAATGATGCCAAAGCATTTTGCAAGGCAGGCAAATAGGCGGTTAATACCACCGTATGATGTAAAGTAAAAATCGCCGCTGCTAAAATAACCGCCAACCATTTGATGTTAAAAAGATTTTCCAGTTGCCGATAAAAGAAAAAACGGAAAATGTATTCTTCCAATAAGGAGTTGATACATATCCAATACAAAGCCGCCGCCAAGTATACCAGCGGACGATTTAAACCAAAGTTTTGGGCTTGACTGCGAATTAAATCAGGCGAAATGGCATTTTTGCCGAAGAAATAAAAAGCAATAAAAATCACCAAGAACATCAAAATGCCCACTGCAAAACCTACTGATATACCGCCATTTTGAGGTTTAGATAAACTGAATGCTTGTTTTTCAATCCATAAATACCATAGTGCTGGCAAAGCAAACAGCCAAATTTTCGCCATTGCCCATAAGATTGCCCCCATACTTCCTTGTGGTGAATGTAATGCCAGTAAAACACCCACTGTTGGTGCTGGGGCAAAAAGTATTAAAGCCAGAAATGATAATAGTGGAGAACGGTTTTGCATGGTTTTTGTATCAATCAATATTATCAGCGTTTTCAGGCTGCCTGAAAGGTAAGTAGCCACATCGTTTTTATCATTTGGCATAACAAATAAATGTTTCAGGCAGCTTATTTAATGGATTTGTCTAAATCCAACTGCTATTATGCAGGAATTATCGGCGTTTTGTATGGTTGGCAATATTTGTCAAAAACAATAATCGTGGCAACGTTTAACCCCAAAAGTAGCGCACAATATGAAAGAAAATAGGGGCAGCAAAACAAGTGCTGTCTATGTGATCCAATATACCACCATGACCATTGATGACACGTCCCCAGTTTTTTACACCGAAACTGCGTTTTATGGCAGCAAGTACTAAACTGCCTAGAAAACCAATGACACAGATGGTAAATCCGATTAAGGCTGCCTGAAAGGGATTAAAGGGCGTTATCCGATAACAGGTAGCAGCAAGTAAGGTGGCGGATAAAATACCGCCAATGCTGCCTGAAACGGTTTTGTGATGAGATAATGCAGGCAGGATTTTTCGTTTGCCTAATACTTTTTCCCAAATGGTTTGCAATAATTCGCTGGCTTGAACCACGCCTATCATAAAAATCAATAATAAGATATTGTCATCAAAACCTTTGATTTTTAAAAACATTAGGGCTGGAACGTGAGAAATACAGAAGATGGTTACCATTACACCCCATTGAATTTTGGCGTTGCGGTTAAAAAAATTGTGCGTGTCGCCTGAAATGGCAGAAATAATGGGCAGTAATAAAAAGGCGTATACGGGAATTAAGACGCTGAATACGCCATACCAGTTCATCAATACCAAGAAATATTGGACTGGCAATAATACGTAAAAACACGCAGCAATGGCGTTGTGGTCGCCACGACGTGAATAAACCAGTGTCATAAATTCGCGCAGTGTTAAAAAAGAAATGAAAGCAAACAGTAAAATCGTGCCAAAATGTCCCAAGAAAAAGGACAGTAATAATACAATCAGTATCACCCACCAAGAATCAAGTGTATTGTTGATTTCATTAAACAATGAAGATTGCTTGGACGATGAAATACTGATACTGAATTTGCTTAATATGCTGGCAATAATCAGTATGATGGCAATACCCAAAAACACGTAAATCGCATCAGGTGAGAGCGTTGTCATTCGTTTTCTCCTTTGCTGATTACTGGGCGTTTATTGGCGGGTGCTAGAGCCAAAAGCGCGTTGCGTGCGCGGGTTAAAAATTCGGTTTTGTCTTCGTTTTCTAATAGTTGCAAAGGTTTGCCAATATTGACATCACAAATCAGCGGAATGGGCAAAAGTTGTCCTTTGGGCAAAACGCGGTTGATGTTGTCAATCCAAATCGGCACAAAACGTACATCGGGATTTTCTTTGGCTAAATAGTAAATACCACTTTTAAAAGGTAATAAGATAACGTTGTCGTTAGTATTGCGCGTACCTTCTGGGAAAATAATCAGAGAGCTGTTTTGCGCTAATGCAGCGGACATTTGTTCGGTTACGGCTTGCGGATTGCCACCACTGCGTGCAATCAATAAACCGTTAAATACGTGATTGATGATGAAAGAACGAATTTTGCCTTTAAGCCAATAATCTGCACCTGCAACAGGACGCGCTGCTTTGCGCCAAGCTTTGGGCAGAGATATCCACACCATCAAAAAATCACCGTGTGAACCGTGATTGGCAAAATAAACATTGCGTGTAGTGGGAAAATCAAACTGACTTTCTGGTTTGGCACGAATACCTGTGAGTAATCGGACGAGAAGATACAAACTGCGATCAACCGTTTTAGCAAGCAGTTTATTGAAAACATTCTGCATATTGTGTTCCATCAGGCGTTCAGGCTGCCTGAAAAATAAGGTGTTGCTTGGAAAAGGGGCTTTCCACCCCTTGTTTTAAAAACATTATTTGTCTATTTTTTCACGAATAATGGTTTTTACAATGGTTTCACTATTGGGAATAACCATTACACGTTGTGGACGCTGTTCCAAATCCGCCAGCGCATCAGGACGAGGAATGCTAACTTCTTCGCCAACCGCTTCATAAATGGTTTTTTCAAATTTAGTGGCCAATGCGGTTTCCATACAAATAATGGTTTCACCTTCACGGCGCACTTCACGCGCCACTTTCACACCATCGGCCGTGTGTGGATCCAATAATTCATTATCGCTGTTAAACACAGCTTTAATAGTTTCTAAACGATTGGCATGTGTAGATTTTCCTGATGTAAAACCGAATTTTTCGCGGATTGCTTCCAATTTAAACGATAAATTAAAGCCCTTGCCTGTACTCACTTCTGCCCACAATGTTTCAATTTCATTGCTGTCGCGTTCCATTACGTCAAAAATAAAACGCTCAAAATTAGAAGCTTTGGAAATATCCATAGAAGGACTAGACGTTACATAAGTGTGTTCGGCATTACGTGGACGATATTCACCTGTTTGGAAAAACTGATCCAAAACATCATTTTCATTGGTGGCAACAATTAAACGCTCAATAGGTAAACCCATTTGTTTGGCAATATGTCCTGCACAAATATTGCCAAAATTACCACTTGGCACACAAAAACTTACACGTTGATCGTTGCTTTCGGTGGCGCGTAAATAACCAGCAAAATAGTACACGATTTGCGCAACAATACGTCCCCAGTTGATGCTGTTAACAGTGCTGATGTGGTATTGTTCTTTGAAATTCGTATCGTTTTGTACGGCTTTAACAATGTCTTGGCAATCATCAAACATACCGTCCACAGCAATATTGATGATGTTTTCATCTTGTAAACTATACATTTGCGCACGTTGGAAAGCACTCATTTTGCCATTAGGCGAAAGCATAAAAACATTGATGCCTTTTTTTCCACGCAAAGCATATTCCGCTGCTGAACCCGTGTCGCCACTGGTTGCGCCTAAAATGTTTAATTGTTTGTTTTCTTTATTTAAAACATATTCAAATGCGTTACCCAAAAATTGCATCGCCATATCTTTAAAAGCGAGCGTTGGACCATTAGATAATGCCTGAATTTTAATGCCATCATACAAAGTACGTACAGGAGTGATTGCTTTATTGCCAAAAACGTTTTCAGTGTAAGTGCGTTTAACAATATCGTGCAAATCTTCAGCAGGAATATCATCAGCAAACAAACTAATGATTTCAAAAGCCAAATTGTGATAACTCAAATTACGCCAATTATTGAGCATTATTTCATCAACTTGCGGATAATATTCAGGCAGCATCAAGCCTCCATCAGGCGCAAGTCCCATCAACAAGACTTCGCTAAACGATTTAGGTTCGGTTTGACCGCGTGTACTGATGTATTTCATTGTTTCTTCTCACTTTAATAAATTAAATATTTTCAGGCTGCCTGAAATGCAATAGCGTAGAAATAATGTTTCAGGCAGCCCAATATTTTCGGCTGCCTGAAATAGACATTATTATTTAGTAAAGACTTTTTGATAACAAGCCGTAACGGTTTTGCCAGTAACGTTTGCCATCACTTGTGCACGACCTGTTTCAGTACCCAATTGCAACAATTCAGCTGCGGTTAATTGATTAAATTGAGCAGGCGCTTCTTCGCTCACACAAGAACAGATTTTGTTTTCCCATTCTTGTTGTTTTTGTTGCGTCATCGTCAAAGCTATTGCACGCCATTCTGCGCGACTTTGTAATTCATTAACGCATTTATTTTGCACGTATAACTGTCCGCCCAATGCAGCCCATGAAGCGATACCTGTTGTATTTGCACCACCATTCATCAATCCTGAACCGCCACCTGCACAAGCACCCAGTAAAACCATACTCATCAATAAAGCAATTTTTTTCATCGTATTTATTCCTAAAAGTTTAAAACAGAATTCGCTATTATCATTATAAAACGGTGAATAGACAAGTTTTTTTATGACACGCTATTGCATTAGAAAACCCTAACATTGTTCATACTTTATTAAATTTACACCTATTAACAACACATTCCTAAAATTCACCCCAATAATTTTTAGCTTAAAATTACTTTTATCCCCTTTCTTTCAACACGAGTGCTCAAGGAAGACTTCTTTCGGCGAAAGCCTGCTTAATGTTTTTGATTTCGCTGAAACTTCATTAACTGTGTGAGTTTTGACAATTTGGACTTAACAGGAGAGTGTATCCACGCTTGCTATAACCTGTATTCATTTCTCAACATTCAGTTTTGTATTTCTTTAAATGAAATATTATCTTTTTTGGTTATTTCTATGAAACCTGCATTTCCTGCTATATCAACACCTTGTATATAAAAAATATTTTCTTTTAAATTGGGTTCATTAATTTCATATCCCAATAATTGTGCTAAAAGATTGCCTACTTCGTAATGAGTGGGATATGAAATATTTTTTAAATTGGATAAAAATATATCGTCTGAATTTACTTTATATCCGCCTGCAATAATGGGAATTTTAGCAACATTAACACTTAAAAATGCATGTCCAAATTCGTGTTCGCCTTTTTCATTTTTCTCAAACATTGCTTCGCCATGATCTGGAATAAAAAGCACATAACTTGGATTAGAAAGCGAATTGGCAGAATTGAAAATTTCGCTAATAATATAATCATTAAAAATTAAGGCATTATCATACGCATTGATTCTTGCTTGTTTTTCACTTACGCCTTGTAAAGGAAAGACATTTGCTTCGTTATATGCTCTATATCCATTTTCATATGGAGAATGTGGATTTCTTTGATGTAAAATAACAAGGTTTTTACCCTTTTCAAATTCTTTTTTAAATATTTCAAATATTTTTCTTCAGGATGATCTTGGCGGTGGAAGCGGACACGGAGAGATTCTTGACCTGGGACTTTCCGATGGCCGTCAGCTCGAACTGAGAAGAGAGGAACTCTTCCACGCCGATGAAAGTGGCGTTGTC
>JAFSQZ010000222.1 GCA_017446355.1 Neisseriaceae bacterium | reverse complement strand
CTTTTCCAAACCATAATCTATTTTCATTGTAAGCTTGTATTAAACTTTCTTTTGATAATCTCGGAAAAGTTCCACTTACAGGTTTCCAAAAAACACCGTTTGGAAATGTAATTTCATATGTTTTACTTCCACTTTTCGCTTGCAAAGCAACACTTGTCCAAGCACCTCTTGGGTCATTATCTGGATTTTGATACCGTGCTTCTTGTTCTTCTGTTCTTGATAACCTATTAAGCACTAATTTGTCTGATGACTTTGTATAGCACAGTAAATATTCGTGGTCTGTTGAAAAAAATTTAGCATCATTTTGAACCACATTTTTTTTCTTCCAAATAATCTCCCCCACAAAATTCTCTTCCCCAAACACTTCATCGCAAAGCAATTTCAGTTGTGCTTGTTCATTGTCATCAATAGAGATAAAAATCACGCCGTCATCAGCCAACAGGGTTTTGGCTAAATGCAATCGTGGCAACATCATATTGAGCCAGTTAGAGTGATAATGCCCATTGTCTTTGGCATTTTTGCGAAAGGCTCCCTGAAAAACGCCGTCTCGTTTAAGATAACCATTGTCGTCCGTATCGCCCACACGGCGGGCATATTCTTCACGCGTTTCGCTAAATTTATCGGGATAAATAAAACTGTCGTTGCCTGTGTTATAAGGCGGGTCAATGTAAATCATCTTGACTTGCCCTGCATAAGCCTTTTGCAAAATTTTTAAGGCTTCAAGATTTTCCGCTTCAATAAACAGGTTTTGTGTTGATTCAAAATCCACACTCTCTTCACGGCAGGGAATAAGTGTGTTGGTGGTGGGTTCTTGCAAAACACGATAAGCCGCTGATTTGCCTGCCCAGTCTAATGTGTAGCGTTCGTTGGCAGGAGCAAGATTGCTTTCGCCTAATATGGCTTTGAGTTTGTCAAAATCTATTTGGTTTTCACAAAATATTTCTGGAAATAGGGCTTTGAGATGGGCGATTTTGTCGGCTAAATAATCGCTCGCTTGAAGATGGGTTAAAGATGATTTATCATCAGAATGTGTATAATTGGCTGGCTGGCTTGGCGTATCGTTTGTCATTTTTCTGCCCCTTGTCTTAAATTGCTGAAAATGGGCTATTTTAACAGAATTTAATCCCTTTGATTGGCGTTTCAGGCAGCCCATCAAATAGCAGATACTGCTACACCGCTATTACAGGCGTTTTTATATAAGATACCATTATATGTGGTATTTTTCTAATTCGGTGAGATGGTGGTAAGCCATAATGTTCCTTTTTGATCAAAAAATATTAAGCCTACTACGTATCTCACTTTTCTTTTAACCCAAGTGTTGCACTTGAATGTTTAATGTGCCGTTTGGCAAACGCCGTGTATGGGTACAACGCTACGCCCATTTAGTCCATGAATATTTCACAAGCATTCTGCATTGCTAAATAATTTGCTTGAATAAAGCCTTACAGCCGAAAATGCTGTTGAAAGCATTGTCGTTATTGACTTTGGCACAACAAGACACAAAGGGTAATGAGATTTTGCAATGCCAAAAAGAAAAAGCAGTGTAACCAATTGATTACACTGCTAAAAATTTTTGGTGGGTCGTGAGCGATTCGAACGCTCGACCAACGGATTAAAAGTCCGCTGCTCTACCGGCTGAGCTAACGACCCAAGCGAAAGATGAAACTATATCCTTTTATAAGTACTTCTGTCAATAATTTTTCTTTGTTTTTTGTAGGTGTTAAAAATAATAAATTGTTTTTAAACAATTATTTTTATATTGTTATATTGGCTAATTGGAGCGATTGCGGTAAAAATCACTGCGCATATAAATATCTTTGCCTTCACGCAATAATACCAAGCAAATGGCTGCTAGCGGCAAAGCCATTAACACGCCTACAAAGCCCATAAGTTGCCCAAATGCCATCAGTGCAAAAATCACCCAAAAAGGGGATAAGCCAATTTTGTCGCCAACAATTTTTGGTGTGATGAAAAAACTTTCTAATAATTGTCCCATCGCAAAAACAGACCATACCATCAATACGCCTGACCATGAATTAAATTGTAATGCAGCTGCAAGTGTTGCCAATAATAGACCTGTGAACGCACCTAAATAGGGAATGAATACCAGTAAACCTGCTACCATACCGATGGCAAATCCTGAATCTAAACCAATAAAGACCAGTCCTAAACCATAAAATAATCCCATTATGATCATAACCAGTAGTTGTCCACGTAAAAACTCACCTAAAACGCTGTCAATTTGTTTGCTGATGCGTGTGTATGTGGGCAAATAACGGCGTGGCACCAGTTTGCGAATGGAAAATTGCCAACCTGGCCAATCGCGCAAAAAGTAATACAACAATAATGGCAAAATCATTAAATTGCCTACCATTGCCATAATTGATGAACTTTGACGCATCAATAGCATCATTGTGTTTTGTAGCGATGATTGAATGACTTTAATATTGGTGCGTAAGTAGTTCAGTACGGTATGACCATCAATGGTAAAGTAGTGTCCAAAACGTGTGTTTATCCAAGGCAGTAGTTGATGTTGTATCCAATCAAGCATTGCAGGCGTGCGAGCGATAATGCTGTTTATTTGTGAAATGAACATTGGCACAATAACCAGTAATAATATTACCAATAGTGTGAATACCAATAACATTACCCAAAGAGAACCACGCGCTCGGTTGATGCGAAAACGACGCAATTTGTCTACAAAAGGATCCAAAATATAGGCCAATACCGCTGCAATGATAAAAGGCGACAAAATGGGGGCTAAATAATGAAAAAAAACAAATAAAAATGCTAAAAATAATGCAGCTAATAAGTAAGTTAACCAAGTGCGTTTAATGTTGGATTGTGGTTGATACATAAAATACCCATCAAATTTTGGAAAAAATCAATTGTTGATTACTCGCTTTTTGAAAAAAACAATATCTTTATAAAACAATTGGTTATTGTTTTTAGTTTTTGTTGTCATTTGTTTAAACACTTCTCACAACACTTTTTTATGGTACGTCAATTCTATGGCAATTAGCACAAAGACAAACAAGGTCATTTTTAATAGCTACATTGACTTCTGATAATTTATCCTAATTTATCTGCAAATATCGTTGTTTACGATACCTTCGCCGTATGGTTCTTTTTCGTCTTTGAAAAAGTATTGCCATTTAATGGGCATATTTCGTTTTCTGTAAAATTCATAATCCTTATTCGTGCAGTAAAGTTCTCCTAAATCATTAGCCAGAATTTCGTCAAAATCCTTTTTACTGGCTTTCAGAAGTGTTTTTTCTGTCCTATCTACATTAATATCAGTCTGTACGACAATCATATTATTTTCGCAAAATATATTTTTAAGCCTTGTTTCTTCATCTTTACTTTGATTCTCTATATATATTATTTCTTTGGCTATCTCGCCTTTGACATACAAATCATCGCAATAATTTACATTTTGTTGTGGTTGTTTTGAACCAACGCAACCAGTCAAACAGAACACAAAAACCACGCAAATAGAAATAAATTTTCTCATTTTTCAATCCTTGCACATTCAATTAACGGAAAAATGTTCTTTGTTGGGATTATCAACAAAAAACGTCATTGTAGCAATTTTTATATATGGATAAACCTGTTAAACGTGATTTTGTTGTTTTAAATAAAACAAAAATATCTTTTAAACAACAAGGCAAAATTATTGATTTTTGGTTATCCTTTATTTTTTCTTTTGGCACGTGGGTGTGTTTCATCATAAACCTGTGCCAAATGAGTTAAATCTAATTGAGTATAAATTTGCGTAGTAGAAAGTTGCTCGTGTCCCAATAAATCTTGTACCGCACGCAAATCACGCGAAGCTTGTAATAAATGACTGGCGTAACTATGGCGCAACATATGTGGTGTGATTTTTTGAGCAAATCCTTGTTTTTTTGCCCAAAAATCCAAGCGTTTGGCAATTTGGCGTACGCCAATGCGATGACCATTTTGAGTGGTGAATAATGCCGTTTCATCTGGTGTTGCCACGCGCATAGTTAAATAATGTTGAATGGCAACAATGGATTGACTGGTTAAAGGTATGCGTCTTTGTTTGCGTCCTTTACCCATTACATCTACCCAGCCTTCGTCCAAAAAAATATGTTGTTTGTTTAAGGCAGCCAATTCCGATAAACGCAAACCACTTCCATAAAACAATTCCACCATCGCAGTATCACGCGCACTGAACATATCATCTGTTTTGCTGTTGTCCAGCGACTGATTGAGCGGTTCACAATCAATGGCACGCGGTAAACGCTTTGGCAATTTAGGTGCTTTCAAACCTTGCATATTATCGGTTTTCAGGCAGCCACGATGTAGTAAAAATGTATTATATTGTCGCCAAGCTGAACATTTACGCGCCAAAGTGGCTTCACTATTACCCTGTTGCGAACATTTCTTTAAGGCTGCCTGAAAATCCAAACGTGTGGGTTCACGTGTTTGAGGCAGCAATGTACCCAACTCAATTAAATCGCGACGATACGCATTAAGCGTGTGTTCGGAACGATTTAATTGTTGCTGTTGACACAAAAAGTCAGTTAATGCGTGCAAAAAAGGGTGCGTGGTGTTTAAAGTTTTCATTGATTCAGGCAGCCTGAAATAAATAGCATTTATTAATAATTAAACAGTTTTATATTTAAAATAGCTAATCTTTTACAAATAATTTAGCATTTTATGTTGTTTTTTTGTCATCTAGCTAGTTGGCATTTTTTTTGCTATGCATTTCACATAAAATAATTCAATTTAGTTATGTAGTATCGGAGTGAAAAGAAATGAAACAAAATATAAATGGCTTTACTTTGATTGAGCTGATGATTGTGATTGCAATTATTGGCATTTTGGCTGCAATTG